>CAZHIZ010000039.1:0-23805 GCA_964532875.1 uncultured Caldithrix sp.
GGTGCCCGAGACGCATAGCGGCGAGGGCGGAAGGGTACAAAAAAAAGACAAAAGACAAAAGAAATCGGGTATGGCCTCTGCGGTAATCTGTGGGATCAGCGCGAAAATAATTACCTACATTTTTAATTTAAAATACAGTCCAAAAGTTTGTAAGAGATTCCTTTTCCCGCTTTTCGGGCCTTTCTAAACTTTTACTTGGCTTTCTCATCGATCGCTTTTAAATTCCCCCTTTAAAAGAAGAAATACGATAGATTTTGGAGTTGGGCTCATGTTAAAACGACTCATCATTTTGTTAACACTAAGCGGTTTGTTCCTCGGAATTTCAGTAACGGCCTCCTGCTCGGAGAAAATACCTCGCCGCGATACCTGGGCCGATTCGGTAAAGGTGGAATTTGTACATGCCTGGCAGGGGTACCAAAAATATGCCTGGGGCAGCGATTATCTGAAACCTTTAAGCAAAACCGGCGCCAACTGGTACAAAGTCTCTTTTGTCATGACTCCGGTGGATGCCTACGATACAATGGTTTTGATGGGGCTAACCCGCGAAGCCCAACAGGCCAAAGAACTTATTCTGCAAAATCTTTCGTTTGATCACGATATTTACGTCAAAGTATTTGAATTTAACATCCGTCTCTTGGGCGGGCTGTTATCCGCTTACCAACTAAACGGGGATGTTCGCTTTTTACAACTGGCCAAGGATTTGGGGCGGCGACTGTTACCGGCCTTTGCTTCACCAACCGGAATGCCCTATCGTTACGTTAATCTTAAAACGGGGGAGAGCTCCGGCAACATCAGTAATCCGGCCGAAATCGGTACGTACATCGTCGAGTTCGGTATGCTGAGCCATCTTACCGGCGATTCCGTTTTCTACCGGACGGCCAAAAAAGCGGTGCGTGCCCTTTATCAACGTCGCTCATCGATCGGATTGGTCGGTACGACCATCAATGTCGATACGGGAACCTGGGTGGATAAGTCGTCCCATATCAGCGCGATGATCGATTCCTATTACGAATACCTTCTCAAGGGATTTTTATTATTTAACGACCCTTCTCTTGGCGAAATGTGGAAGCACAGTGTGAACGCTGTAAATACCTATCTGGCGGACGAATACAATGATAATTTATGGTACGGACGGGTGAACATGGAAACGGGAAAGTTGCAGAAGCCCTGGTTCGGAGCCCTGGATGCCTTTTTCCCTGCCGTACTTTCTTTGGACGGGCAAATGGATCGGGCGAACGCCCTGTTGAATTCCTGTTTTAAAATGTGGCAAATGCAGGATGTGGAACCGGAATTGATAAATTATCGAAAAATGCGCATTTTATCGCCGCAATATCCTTTACGCCCGGAGATCATGGAATCGACCTATTATTTGTACTATTTTACCGGAGATGAAACGTACCGCCGCATGGGGCGTATTTATTTTAAAGCCTTAAAAAAATATTGCCGTACCGATGTCGCTTATGCTGGTTTGAAAAACGTGATTAGCAAAGAAAAAAACGACGCCATGGAAAGTTACTTTTTGGCGGAAACGTTAAAATATCTGTATTTGTTGTTTTCGGACAGGGAAAAAGTCAATTTGAGTAAGGTCGTATTTAATACGGAAGCTCACCCCATGTCCGTTTACGATCGGTTAGAGCACTGAAACCGGTGCCAGGCCGCGTTGGACAAAAAGTTTATTGCTGTTAAAGGATTTAATCCATGCCCGAATTGATTCGACTGAACATCCCTTTTATTGTTGTTCTGCTTCTCACTGCCGTTTCTTTTGCGCTCATTTATTTCTTTTACCGCAGAACCAATCCCGAGATTAGCCCTCAATGGAAATGGCTTTTGATTTTCCTGCGTACTACGGTGTTGTTTTTGATTTTACTCCTGTTCTTTCAACCGAGCATTCACCTTTTTTACTATCAGAAGAAATATCCTTCCGTGGAAATTTTCGTGGACAATTCTCAGTCGATGACTATTCGTGACGGACAGAAGCCGCGCTGGCAACAGGTGCAGGATGTGATTCGAATATTAAATGAACATTTGCGTCCGCCTTTGCCCGTTCGTTACTTTGCCTTCAATTCCCGCATGCAGGTGGTACGATCCCCTGAAAACATAAAACCATCACAGGGCGGAACTAATTTTGTGCCCGTATTGAAACGTTTGCAAAAAGATGCTCCGGAGGCCGCCTTTATCATAAGTGACGGTGTGGTGACCGAGGGCGGCCTGCCGGGCGATATGGATCTTGCGCCGCGTACAACCGTGTATGCCATTCCCGTGGGCCGGGCGCATTCGGAAAGCGATGTCTTTATTCAGGATGCCCAATTTGCTCCCGTGGCCTATCAAAATCAGGCCCAAACCGTGGCAGTTATTGTGGCTACGAATCACTGGCCCCAAAAACAACGAGCGGTACTCACCGTTTGGGACTGGAAAAAAGCGCTGGCCCGTCAAATCATTTCTTTACCCCCGGGAAACGGCCAAATACGCGTGCCCTTAACGTATGTGCCCCAAAAACGCGGATTACAGCAACTAACCATTCGCATTTCGGGCCTTAAGGAAGATGCGAATCCTTACAACAATGTTTTCCGTTTTGTGCAAAACGTTTTAAAGAATCGCATTCGCATTGCTTTGTTGGCTTCGGCGCCCAATTACGATGTTAAATTTTTTCGCCTGTTATTGCGTGAAAATCCCAAGTTTTCCGTGCATTGGTTTGTGGAAGACAATCAGGGACGTTTCTTGCAAAAAACGAAATTAAGCTGGTTGGACAGCAGCGACGTGTGGCTATTTGCCGAATATCCGGGTGTGCGTAGTTCTGCCGTCATGCTTGCGCGGCTGCGTGCCGTGTGGCAAAAACACCATGCCTCGCTGGCCTTAATGCTGGGAGACAACACCTATTGGCCTTCATTAAAACGCTTGTTTCCGCATTTGCCTTTTCAAACGCTGCTTTCGGCTAAAAAAGAAAAGCAAGTTAGCGCTCTCGTGCAAGAAAATGTTAAAACCAATGCTTTTACCAATCTGTTTGCCGATCGTGCTTTAAATCGCCTGTTTTGGAATCGCATTCCGCCCGTGACTAATTTCTACCACAAACTGACTTTTAGAGCAAAACACACCGATTTAGTTAAGGCTGTTTTTAACGGAACGTTTTTCCCTCTGGTCTCTTTGCAAGAGCAAGCGGGCAGCAAATTTTTACTTTTCAACGGCAGCGGTTTTTGGCGCTGGCATTTTTTAATGCAAAACGAAAGTGATGTTTCCCGCGGGTACACTCTTTTCCTCGAAAAATTAATGCGTTGGCTGGCTACCCGCCAGTCCTTTAAACCCGTGCAACTGACCGTAAATCGTCGCAGCGGCCATATCGGTCAATCATTTGATGTGACCGTACGATTGTTGGATGCGCAATTTAAGCCGGTACCCAATGCCTCGGTGCTTTTAAAAGCCCAATTGGGCCAACAGAGCTTTGAGCTTTCACCGCGTCAGACGGAACCCGGTGTGTTTCGGGCGCAATTTGTGCCGCCTGCAGCCGGAACCTATCGTTTGCAAGTGACGGGCTTTCAACAAGAAAAGGTACTGGGAAGCGATTCCCTGCAAATTGCCGTTGTGCCTGTGGACAAGGAATTTATTCATCTTTCGCCCGATACTCTGTTTTTGCAACGCCTGAGCGCGTCCGGCGGCGGTACAATGCTGCGGCCGGCAGAATTGAAGTCGTTTTTACAAAATTATTTTAAAAAGCCGCACAAAGTTTTAAAGGAAAAACGAATCGAATTGTGGTACCGTCCGGAATGGCTCATTTTGCTTATTTTGCTCATGGCCATCGAATGGGCCTTACGGAAAAAGCTGAATTTGGTTTGAGTACCAAAATAAAGTAAGAACCAAAAGACGACGAATATGGGATTTTTCCCGATTGAAAGTTACGGGCAATTTTTACGGAACGGGCAGGGAAGATGCGACTTATTGATTTAACCCATCCCATCAAAGAAGGAATGCCGGTGTACCCGGGCACACCCGCCGTACGCATCAAGGCCATACACACCTTGGGGCGGGATGGTTTTCGGGAAAAGCAACTGATTTTAACGACGCACACGGGTACACATGTGGATGCCCCCGGACATATTTTGGAAGACGGTGTCGGTTTGGATCAAATGCCCCTGACCCGCTTTTACGGAACAGCGGTTTGCCTTGATGTGCGGGCCTTTGCGGGGCATGAAATACCGGCCACCTTTTTGGCGCAACGGCAAAAACAATGGCAAAACGTCGAGTTCCTTTTGTTGTACAGTGCGTTTGATCGCTTTTGGGGCGATGCGGCCTATTTTAAGGATTATCCCGTTTTGTCTTTGGATGCGCTGCACCTGCTACTGGAAAACAAACGCTTAAAAGGTTTGGGATTCGATACGATCTCTCCGGATGTGCTTAATAGTACGGATTTTCCCATTCATCATGCCTTGTTGCAAGCCGGTTTACTAATTATTGAAAACTTGCGCAATTTAAAATCCGTGGCGGATCGTTATTTCCGGTTAAGTCTTTTCCCTTTACCCGTGCAACAGGCGGACGGAATGCCGGTACGAGCCGTCGCTTTTGTGGAGTAAGTTGTTGTCCGGACGGATTTAAAAGGGGAAAGAGGGCGCAGTAAAGCGTTTAACCCTTGCTTTGATTCACAGGCAATGTCAAAATAGAGGGCATCCTGAATTGCATTCTACTAATTAATTATTTAATTTCCATAATTTATGAAAGAAAGAATACGGAAAAATATCGAAGAGATCGAAAGACGCATTGCACAGGCCTGTGCACGCGCAGGACGGGAAAGAGGAGAAGTTACCCTGATTGCGGTGAGCAAGACCTTTCCGGCGGAAGTGGTGCGTGCGGCATACGAAGCTGGCCTTCGTATTTTCGGAGAAAATCGGCCGCAGGAATTACGGGACAAGAGCCGTATTCTGCCACAGGATATCGAATGGCATTTTATCGGCCATTTGCAAACGAACAAAATAAAGTACGTGCTGCCTGCGGCCCGTCTTATTCATTCGGTGGATTCATTGCATTTAGCACAGGCTTTGTCCGAATTCGCCGTTAAGAAAAACCGGACGGTTCCCGTTTTAATCGAAGTAAACAGCAGCGGGGAAGCCAGCAAATTCGGTTTTAAGCCGCAGGAAGTGCCGGAAGCCTTTGCAGAGATAATGCGATTGCCTCAACTGGAATTAAAGGGGTTGATGACTATCGGACCGTTGACAGATGATGTGCAGCGTATTCGGCAGGCCTTTCGCCAAATGCACCGCTTGCAGCAATCGTTGCAAAAGGATTGGGGCAAGCAAAAAACAGCCATTTTGTCCATGGGCATGAGCGGCGATTTTGAAATTGCCATTGAAGAGGGCAGCACACACATCCGATTGGGTACGGCCATTTTCGGAGAACGGGGGAAATAAATTGAAACTTACGCCCATTGATATCAAAAAACAGGAATTTAAAAAAGCCTTACGAGGGCTCGATCCCGTGGAAGTGAAGGCCTATCTCGATTTCGTGGCGGACGAATACGAACAATTGCTGCGTCACAATCAGCAATTGGAAAAACAGGTGGCCTCCTACCAAACGGAATTGCGCCATTACAAGGATGTGGAAAAAACGTTGAAGCAAACGCTGTACGAGGTAAAGCAAACCTCTCAGCTTTCGAAGCAGACCTCTTTAAAAGAAGCCGAACTCATCAAACGGGAAGCGGAGATTCAGGCAAGAAAGATGATCGAAGAGGCCAGGGCCGAGGCCGAGCGTATCCGTAAAGAAGTGGAAAGCCTGAAGCAGAAAAAGGATTCGTTTATTACGCGCTTGAAGTATTTGTTGTCTTCCCAGTTGGAATTGATCGAAATGTTGCAAATGGAAGACGAACAGTTGGATGTGATCAAAGAAAAGACCCCTTCCCAATTTAAGGGCAGTAAACGCAATACGCATGTTGTTGCCAAAGCGGCCAATGCGAAAAAAGAATTTACCACGGAAGCAAAAACTGAGGCGCCGGAAATCGTTGAAAAAGAAGAACCTGAAATTCAAATGCCTAAATCTGAAAAAGAGAGCAAGCCCGTGCGGGAAAAAGGGGAAAAAAGCAAAAAAGAGAATGTAGCTAAAGATTTTTTTAAAGACATTTTCGGCGAAGATTTGGATGTGGACGATATTTTCAAAGATAAAAAATGAGTTCCGGCATAGGCCTGTCCGCGATTTTTAATGCGCTGGGCACAATAGATTTAATCGAATATGTAGAAAAAGGAGTGTAAATCGCCGGGTAAAAGCATGTTTAATCGCCGGTAAATTCGTGCCGGATTATGAATGAATCCGCAGCACTGAGCGGAAACTCGGGTTCCGGAACAATGTACAGGCGAATTCCGGTACGGGATTCGTTAAAATACACAAAGTGGGCAAACAGGGTATTTGTATTAGTTAAGGAGGTTAAACATGCGTCTAAGCCATATCGTTCGATTCATCGTGTTGGGGTTGTTTGTTACGACCTTATTTAATTGTTCCGGATCCCGCTACATTGCCGGGAAGAACCCCGAGAGTCAGACATCCGTTCGCTTGAATATGACGGATGGAACGCATCGCGAAGGGATCATCATTACCGGAGATTCCACTAACTTGGTTTATGTGGATGCCGGGACTCATGAAAAGACGACGGTAAAGCTCAAAGATATCGAAAGTATCGAGCGGATTAGCAAATATTTCGATTTCGAAGGGAACCCGATTCCCATTGATGAGATTAAAGCCAACAAGAGCGTGAAGAATACTCTCTTGTACGGTGCGGCCGGTTTAACTCTCGGCGCCGCCGTTGGTACCGGCATCGGAATCGGTTTGTACGCTGCTAATCAACCTTTATTGGCCAATGCCAGTATTTTGATTTTCGGCGGATTAGGGGCTTACTACTTTGGGAAAAAGGGAGTGCAAAAAGATTATGACGATGCCGCTTTTAAGGCGCGTCAAAAGCGCTATCAGGAATACAAAGAACTGCGGGCCGAAAAACGCCGGCTTGAAGAATTGCGCCGTAAAAAGGCCGAGTTGTTGAAAAAACTACAAGAGAAAAAGAGAAAAGAAAAGGAACAACAGCAACATGTTCGATAGGGAAACATATCGTAAGCAAATAGCTGAAACGTACGATTTTATCGCTCCCAAACTTCCGGCACAGCCGCAGGTAGGTATTATTCTGGGGACCGGTCTGGGAGGATTGGCCAAAGAAATTGATGTCCAGTTGGAATTGCCGTATCAGGAAATACCCCATTTCCCTGTTTCCACGGTGGAAAGCCACGAGGGCAAACTGATTATCGGTACCCTGGGCGGAAAAAACGTATTGGCCATGCAGGGCCGCTTTCATTATTACGAAGGCTACACCATGGCCCAAATTACTTTTCCCTTGCGCATCATGAAAAAATTGGGCATCAATGTCCTGTTAATTTCCAATGCGGGCGGCGGCATGAATCCTTTGTTTCGCAAAGGCGATTTGATGCTCATCGACGACCATATTAATCTTTTGGGTACCAATCCTTTAATCGGGCAAAATCTGGATGAATTCGGCCCGCGCTTTCCCGATATGTCCGAGCCCTATTCCAAACGGCTTATCGCTTTGGCCGAAGATATTGCGCTGGAAAATAAAATTAAGGTACAAAAAGGTGTTTTTGTCGCCGTGCCTGGCCCCAGTCTGGAAACCCGAGCCGAATATCGCTTTTTACGGGCCACCGGCGCGGATGTGGTGGGTATGTCCACCGTACCCGAAGTGATTGTCGCCGTGCATCAGGGCATGGAAGTACTTGGCATTTCGGTGATCACGGACGAGTGCTTTCCCGAAGCCTTGCAACCGGTAAATGTGGAAGAGATCATTCGCGTGGCTTCCGAAACGGAGCCCAAATTAACATTAATAATGCGCGAAGTGGTGAAGCAGCTTTAAAAACGGGATCGGCTTTCCGCAGCTAAAGGGACATTCCTTTTTGCTGCGAAAAAGCCAGCCGGTGAATGCGAATCACCTATTATTTTAATGGGCAGTAATCATAACCCAATCTCATGGAAATTTAAGCAAATAATGACGGAAAAGAGGAAATAGGAGTTGAGCGAACGATGTTTAAGGAAGTGAAGAAGAATTTTAGCATTCCTGAAGTTGAAAAACGCATCCTGGATTTTTGGCAGAAAAATGATATTTTCAAACGTTCGGTCGAAAACAGAGAAGGCGCACCGCGTTACATTTTTTACGAAGGACCACCCACGGCTAACGGAAAACCGGGCATTCACCACGTTATGGCCCGGACGGTAAAAGACATTATTTGCCGCTTCAAAACCATGGAAGGCTATCAGGTGCCGCGTAAAGCCGGTTGGGATACGCATGGCTTGCCGGTGGAAATTGCCGTCGAAAAACAAATGGGCCTGACCAATAAAAAAGAAATCGAAAAGATCGGTATCGAAAAATTTAATAAAGCCTGTAAAGAACTGGTTAATAAGCACATCGAAATGAAAGAGGGTTGGCGCACGCTCACCGACCGCATGGGCTATTGGATTGATTTGGATCATGCCTACATCACCTACAAAAACGAATACATCGAATCGGTGTGGTGGGCTATTAAACAGATCTTTGACAAGGGTTTGATTTACCGCGATTTTAAAATTGTTCCGCAATCGCCGACTATTGAAACGCCCTTGAGTTCGCACGAACTATCTTTAGGCTATCGAGATGTGACCGACCCTAATTGTTTTATTAAGGTTAAAATCGTCTCTTCGCCGATCAAGGAAATCGAGGGAGCGCAGTTGCTGGTCTGGACGACCACTCCCTGGACTTTGATTTCCAATGTGGCCATGGCCGTCGGGGCGGATATCGATTACGTTTTGGTGGAAAATACGCGCCACATTAAAACCAAAGACGGCACAAAAACACTCACGGATAAATTGGTACTGGCCGAAGCGCGCCTGAGTGTGCTGGACGGCGAGTACAAAATTTTGCATCGTTTTAAGGGCAAAGAATTATTCGGCACGGTTTACGAGCAGATATTCGATTATCTGAAAATCGACCGTGAGAAATATCCCAACGCACTTACCGTACTGATCGGTGATTTTGTCTCGACCGAAGACGGTTCAGGCATCGTGCATTTGGCGCCGGCCTTCGGGCAGGATGACTACGACATGTCCAAGAAATACAACTTACCGTTTTTACAACCCGTTACTCCCGGCGGACGATTTACGGATGAAGTCGGTGAATTTTCCGGGCGCACGGTCAAAACCTTCCAGTACACCGATCATGTGGAAGAAGGCGTGGACAAGGACATCGTTAAAAAATTAAAAGAAATGGGGAAATTGTACCGCAATACCTTTGATTATGTGCACAGCTATCCCCATTGCTGGCGCACGGATAATCCTATCATCTATTACGCCCGCGAGTCCTGGTTTATCGATTCGCCGCGTTACAAGGAACAAATGGTGGAATTAAACAAAACCATCAATTGGAATCCGCCGGAAATCGGCACGGGGCGCTTCGGCAACTGGCTGGAGGATGTAAAGGAATGGTCGCTTTCCCGCGATCGATATTGGGGGACACCGCTACCGCTGTGGGTAAGCGAAGACAAGCAGGACATCATTGCCATCGGTTCCATTGAAGAACTGAAACAGGGCTTGTACGAAAAAGAAGACGGGACACGCGTACCGGTTAGCGAACTTGAAGATCAAATCGATTTGCACCGTCCTTTTGTGGATCGAATTATTTTCGAGAAAAATGGCCAAATTTACCGCCGCACGCCGGAAATCATCGACGTGTGGTTCGATTCCGGTTCCATGCCCTTTGCCCAGTTCCATTATCCCTTTGAGAACAAGGAATTGTTCCAGAAGAGTTTTCCTGCCGATTTTATTGCCGAGGGCATCGATCAAACCCGCGGATGGTTTTACACTTTGCACAATATCTCAACGGTGCTGTTTAATAAACCGGCTTTTAAAAATATTATCGTTAACGAATTGATTTTGGATAAAGACGGGCAAAAAATGAGTAAGTCCCGTGGAAATGTTGTCTATCCGTTAGATATGATGGATCGCTATGGAGCCGATCCCTTACGCTGGTACTTTATGGCGGTTAGTCCGCCCTGGATTCCCAAGAAATTTGACGAATCCGGTTTGCAGGAAGTCGTGCGCAAGTTTTTTTCCACCCTGATCAATGTGTATTCGTTTTTTGTCATGTACGCCAATTTGGACGGCTACACCGGTGAAGAAGACCTTGTGCCGTACGCTCAACGTCCTGAAATCGACCGGTGGATTATTTCCAAATTGAATACGGTCATCGGTCGCGTTAACGATAGCCTGGATCATTACGATATTACCAAGGCCGTACGCGCCCTTTCCGATTTCATGATCGATGATGTTTCCAACTGGTATGTGCGGCGCAATCGTCGGCGTTTTTGGAAATCGGAAGCGGGCAGCGATAAATTGGCGGCTTACCAAACCTTGCACGAAGTGTTGCTCACTTTCGCCCAATTGATGGCACCCATGGCTCCCTTCATGGCCGAAGAAATCTACGGCAATTTAAAGAAAGTCGGGCAGCCCCTGAGTGTGCATTTGACGGATTACCCGAAATTGGATGAAACACGGCGGAAATTACAGGATGCCGCTCTGGAGCGGGCCATGGATTTGGCCCAACGCATTGTAACCGCCATCCGCTCTTTGCGCAATGAGAAACAAATTCGTGTAAGGCAACCGCTGGCACGCGCCGTTATTTACACCCGGCGCCATGAAGATCGCCACGATATTGAAAAGATGGCCGACATTATTGCCGAAGAAGTGAATGTAAAGGCGGTGCAATATACCGATGACGACAGTGAGCTGGTGGTGCGCAAAGCCAAGCCCAACTTCAAAATTCTCGGGGCCAAGGTCGGTAAATTAATGGGGCCGTTGAGCGGCATTATTAAAGGCTTGAGCAACGAACAAATCCGCGAGCTGGGCAAAAAAGGCTTTATTCATCTCAATGTGGAAAATCGGGAAATAAAATTAGAAAAAGAAGACGTTATCATTACTTCGGAAGCCAAAGGTTCGTTTGCCGTTTATGCCGATGAATTCTTGACGATTGCGCTGGATTTGAATTTAACCGGCGAATTGCTGGAAGAAGGATTTGCTCGTGAATTTGTGAATCGCGTGCAGAATTTGCGTAAAGAGGCGGGATTCGAAGTAACGGATCATATCGTCATTCAGGTTCAGGGACTTCCTTCCGAAAAAATCAAAGCTCTGCAAAATCGTGACGAATATATTCGCAACGAAACTCTGGCGGACGCGATTCAATTCGACACGACGGATGCTCCGTTTAAAAAAGAAGTAAAAATCGATGACTTGAAATTTACAATTGGCTTAGTAAAATCAATGCGGGGAGAATAAATTAATGGATCAAAAACAGTTGGAGCACATTAAGGAAATCATCCTGAAGAAGCGGGAAGAAGTACAAAAGAATCTGGAATATCTGCGCTCGACGATTTTGGATTCTACAACCAAAGAAGCCACCGGTGATCATTCGTCCTATTCTTACCACATGGCCGATCTGGGAACGGACAACATGGAACGGGAAAAGGCCTTCATGTTTGCCGCCAGAGACGAAAAATATCTGAAGCAGTTAAACGACGCTCTGGAACGCATGAAGAACGGCACGTACGGCATTTGCCGGGTGTGCGGCAAGGAGATTTCCATTAAACGTCTGGAAGCCGTACCGACCACTACCATTTGTTTTGAGTGCAAGGTAAAAGAACAACGTTAAACAGAATCAGAATCGCTATGCAAAAACGCCTTTCGTACGGTGCCATGACAGCCATTATTCTCGGTACCTTATTACTGGATCAGATTTCCAAGTATATTATTAAAACGAACATGCACTTAGGTCAATCCATCCCGGTGTTGGGTAATTTTTTTCGCATTACCTACGTGGAAAATCCCGGCATGGCTTTCGGGGTACGTATCCAAAACGGAACGCTGTTCTCGACCCTGTCCATCATCGCCGCTCTGTTGGTTTTTTATTATCTGTTTCGATTGCGCAAAGGCGGATGGGTGTTGCAATCGGCTTTGAGTCTGATCGCCGCCGGAGCCATCGGTAACCTGCTGGACCGTTTTTTGTACGGTAAAGTGGTCGATTTTCTGGATTTCGAGTTTTTCGATATTTCCATTCCGGCTTTTCGCGTTTTCGGATTCAATTTCAGCGGCTACAACATGACACGCTGGCCCGTTTTTAATGTGGCGGATTCGGCCGTTACCATCGGCATGATGCTATTGATCGCCTACATTCTTTTTTGGGGTGATCCTTTAAAAAATTTAACTTACGGGCCGTCCGAAGAAAATGTCGATTCGTCGTTGGAAAAGGAAAACCAAGGCCAATAACGGATTACTTATTCCTTTAAATTCCATATTTGCATTTTGTATTAAGGCGTATGACGATTAAATAAAAGAGAATTTGCAAACGCCGGGTACCGATGTTTTTTCGGCCTGGCGTTGTTCATTTAAAAGGTAATTTTTTCATTTAACAAGAAAGATATCGTGAACGAAAAACAATATTTAACCGTAGATGAAGGAGCCGTTGGTTTACGCCTGGATGTATTTCTGAACAGCCATTTCCCGCAATATTCCCGTTCCTATTTTAATCGGTTGATTAAAAACGGCCTGGTATTGGTCAACAACAAACCGAGCAAAAGCGGCTATTTGTTGCGCTTGAACGACCGTATTTCACTTGAATTCGTCTCGACGGAAATCCGGATGGAACCGATTGCCATGCCCATCGATATCGTTTACGAAGACGAAGATATCATCGTCATCAATAAACCGGCCGGCATGGTCGTACATCCGGGTAAGGGCAATGAAACCAATACCCTGGTTAATGCTTTATTGCATTACACCACCGAATTGGCCGACAGCGGTGCCTATTTCCGTCCCGGTATTGTGCACCGTCTGGATAAAGACACCTCGGGTTTGCTGGTGGTGGCTAAAAACGATCGTGCCTTGTGGCGCCTACGCAAGCAGTTCGATACTAAACAGATTCATCGCGTGTATTGGGCCCTGCTTTGGGGCGACCTGCAAGAAGAAAGTGGTACCATCAAAGAAGCCATTGCACGTAGCCGTAAAAATCCCATCAAATTTGTGGTGGATGTGCGAGGCAAAGAGGCGATTACCCATTACCGGGTTTTAAAACGATTTCAATATGTTACTTTGGTCGAATTCAAATTGCAAACGGGACGCACCCATCAAATTCGGGTGCACGCGCATTATCTCAGACATCCGGTTGTGGGCGACCAACTCTACAACGGCCGTGAGAATCAATTATTACGCCTTCCGCAAAATTTGCGCAAACGCGGTTCTCATTTACTCAAGCTATTAAAACGCCAGGCCTTGCATGCCAAGAAATTGTCGCTTATTCATCCCTCTTCCGGTCAACGTCTGCAATTTGAAGTTCCTTTGCCGGCGGACATGCAGGAAGCGCTTGATAAGTTGGCGGATTTGTTCTTACTGGAGGCGCCTTCTTGGGAGCAGAAGGCCAATGAATTGCCAAAATCGGAGTAGTGTGTGGACAAAAGCCTCTATTACTGGGCGGGGATCGTTCTTTATTCCCTAACGGTTATCGGCATCGGGTTTTATGTTTGGTTGCGTGATAAAAAGAGGGGTAAAGAGCAGGACAACGTGGCTTACTGGGAGGCCAGTCGCAATCTTTCGGCCTGGTCGGTGGGCCTGTCCATTTCGGCCAGTATGATGTCGGTTAGTTGGTCCAGCGTGTACGGTGTGCAACTTTTTTACTGGTACGGCCTTGGGGGCGGTTGGCTGCTCATCGTACCCTGGTTATTGACCATGGCCGGTTTTTTTGTTCTGGCACCGGTCTTTCGAAAATTTCAAGTGTTTTCCCAACCCCAGCTTCTGGAAAAACGTTTCGGCAAACGCACACGTCAGTTATTGGCGCCCACTCTCATTCTGGTTTTTACCATTTGGGCCGGCGCCGAAATTTACGCAGCCGGCATTCTGATTGCCCCTTTCCTGAAAATCTCTGTTCCGCAAACACTTTTTCTAATCGCTTTTATTGTGGCCGTTTACAGTTACAGCGGCGGATTTGAAGCGGTAGTTTCCACCGATAAAATTCAATTTGTTTTAGTAGCCGTTTTCATTACGGCCATTGCCTTTTTGGGAGTCAATGCTTTACCTGCGCAAGCTTCGCTCTGGCACACCCCGCCCCCTCCCAAAATGCAACAAATACCCGTACTTTTTTCACCGGGCTGGGCGTTGATTATCATTACCTTTCTGGCCTACATGCCGGGCTGGATTGTGGAAACCGATGTCTGGATTCGTTTGCAGGCGGCACGTACGGACGGGCAGGCACGCAAGGGCATCTTGATTGCCGGATTTAACTCGGCCCTGTTTGTGGGTATTTTGCCCTTTTTAATCGGCGCATCGGCTTTGATTTTATTCCCGCCCGTTAACGGTCAGGCGCCGGCCGAAATTCAGGACGGGGCACTTATTTTTACGGTTATGATGCAAAAATACGCACCGCTCTGGTTGAACCTGGCTCTTTCCATCGGCTTAATTGCCGCGGCCATGTCCACCATCGATACCTGCGGCAATGTGGTGGCCCTGTCTTTTTCCCATGACTTGATGGAGCCCGTTTTGGCCGAACGCTGGGATCAGGCCCGGCTGAATCGTTTTGCCCGTTTTTCCTCGGTCGGGGCAATCTTTTTAGCCTTCGTTTATGCCTTGTTCACGGAAAGTTTATGGGATATTTTTTACCTTTCTTCCGGCCTTTTGACCACCACGGTTTTTCTGCCGGTTACGGCTGTTTTTATTAAATCGTTTCGGGCTTCGGAAGTGAATCGTTCTATTGTTCTGGGATTTCTGGCCACCGTTGTGTTCTACTTTATGGAAGCACACGGCTTGTTACACGCTCTCGAGCCCGCCTTTATTGCGCGTACCGGCCTCGGTTATATTTTGTGGGGTTTTATTGTCGCTCTGGCCGGCTTGCTCTCCGGTCCGGCCGAACGCTTCATTCGCCGCTCGTTATCGACTCGCTGAAATACCAATCTTTTCCGGACAATCAATCGCTAATCAGTAAATACAAAAAGACGGAAACCGAAAGGGTGGAAAGTCCTAACAAGGCATTGGACACGGCATCGTAAACCCGTGTTTTGTGATAGTAGGTGTCGATTTTCTTCAGGTCGGATGTCTTTTGATAGTTACGGTAGAAATCGTCGGCCCGACGTTTCAGGTAAAAAGAAGCCCAATTACTGGCAACGGTTACGGCGGCCAATCCGGGTTTAAGCAAATGCTTCAGACGAATTTTTTTAGAACGGGTACCCTTCAGGGTAATGGTTGTAAAGGGTTCACTGGGTGCAAAGGCTTTGTGAATACGGTGCAGAAAGAGAGTGTCCGCAACGGGGACGTTTACCGTGGTGTCCACCGCCCAATTCGCCCAGGAACGATCATTCAAGAAAATCAGTTTTAGACGGTGCCAGCCAGCGGGCAAAGCTAAAACGGATTGTAACGCTGTCTTAAGGGAATCGCTTTGATGTGACGGTTGTAAAAGGCGTACGGCGGAATCGGGCAGCGCAACAAATCCAAGGGATTTTTCTTGTGCCCGGAGACCGCTACTTAGAGTTAGGAGACAGAACAAAATTACCAAACGGCTTTTTTTCATTTCCGCAGCGCTCCTTTGCTTTGCCAGCGGGCCAGATGATGGTATTCCATCATTAGAAATAGCGTATGGGCGTCGGTGGGTAAAAGTCCGGCCACCCGGTGTTTCAGATGCTCCTCTTGTTCAATGTGGCCCGTATTCTTATCGATCACATAAAAATACTTTTGCATGGTTGCCGCAAGTACGTAACGATTGGTAACCAATGGGGTGAGCATGGGCACGCCGGTCAGGGCGACTTGCCACTGCCGTTTAAGCTGCGGGGTAAAGCGTGCCAAGCGTCCTTTGCTATCCATGGCGAAAACGGACAGGCCATCGCTGGAACAGGCCCGGTAAATGGGGGCGCCGTCCGACACGGATTGAAAAAGCAATCGCCCTGAAGACAACTTCAAGGCCCGCAGGCAGCCATCCAAACAACTCAAATAGACTTTGCCCTTCAGGATCATGGGAGAAGCGTAGATGTGACTATCCAATTTTTGGCGCCACAAAAGCGAGCCGTCCAGGGCGTTCAAGGCCAGTACCAGCCCGTCGGGCGTACAGGCGACCAGCGTATCGCCTTTTGCGGCCAGATCCGCGGTAAGCGGCTGCCCGCAATCGTAAGTCCATAATTGTTTTCCGCTCAGAGCATTGTAAGCTAAAATTTTCCCGTTTAAGGTGGCATGAAAGACGGCTTGATCCTGCACCAGAGGGCTGCTGCGTGAGAACAATCCTTTTTTCTTCCAAACCACTTTTCGGTGCAATAAATCGTAAGCCTGTAAACCGTATTTCCCTTTTTCGACACTGACAAAAACGAGCGGGCGATAAAAGGCCGGCGGGACGGAAATACCGCGCGCCAGACGCATGCGATCGACGTCGTTCAGGCCGGAGCGGTTCAAGGAAACGAGATAACCGTTAAAGGTGGTCAAAATTAATTTTTGGCGTACGGCGTAAAAAAAGTCCGTAGCCAGGCCGTTGATATTTTTTTCTTTTTGGGGAATAAAAGGCGGAGCCAACTCCAGATCGGTAAAATACCAACGTTGATTATTAAAGCCGGCCGTAAGATGTTCCGGTAGTTCCTCGAGTGTCTGCACCGAGACCGAAGGCTTTTGGCAACTGGAAACAAAAGCGGCCAGAGCGAAAGCCAGCAATAGCAGCAAGAGAAATCTACAACCGGCAAAAACGATTTCAGGGGGCTTTTTTACAAAGCGATTTCGATTCGTTTTCTTGTCCATTTCGTCCCTAAAATGAAATTTTGTTTACACATTTGCTCGGCCTTGTTTGCCCGTGGCGGATTAAAAATCCCAGCCGAAAAAGAACTGACTGACGGTTTTCTTGCCGATGGAATGGAAATCGGTTCGCCGACCGATGTCCAGACGTAAAACCAGAGCATTACCCAGGTTCAGGCGTACGCCAAAGCCGAAACTACCGCGGAATCCCGGCCACTTGTTATTCCAGGCGTTTCCGGCATCCAAAAACAAGGCGCCGCGAATGCCGGTAAAACGTAAGGCGGCAACGGGTAAATAAATGCCCAGTTGATCGATGAGCGGAAAACGCAATTCCTGCGAAATTAACAAAATGCGTTTGCCGTGCAACGACCAGCGCCGGTACAGGCGCAAATCCCAGCTTCCGCCGAAATAATATTCCATGGCCTCGCGTCCTTCGTTGAATAAACTTAAGAAGCGTACGGCATAAGCGGTGCGCAAACTTAGGCGCACGTATTTGCGCACATCAATGAGTCCGGTTAAATAGTTGACATTGGAATAGGCCAAGTCGTAGGTGTTGCCAAATGTGATATTGATGCGTTGCCCGTCCATCGGTCCGCTGGGGCCCCAAATGGAATTATCATTGACAAACGAAATGTATTGGCTCGAAAGGTAAGCGCGCCTACGATTGCTAAAAAACCAGTCACGATCGGAATAGGCCATGCTCTGGCTTAAGGAAACGCGCGTAAATTGTGAAAAGGGGTAGCTGAAAGTCACAATGCCGCCGGCCCGCTGTTCGTAAAAATAATTATCACCGGGGTAAAAATAATAGCCGGCAAAACGATAGAGACTCAGAGCCCAATTGATGCGATGTTCCAGATTGATTTTGGTAACCGCCACATTGAAACTTTTCCAGAATTCACTGGCCACGCGGGCGTTATTGTAAAGTAAAACATAATATTGATCGTTACCCAAGACATCGGTAAAAGCAAATTGAGCGCCACCCGTGGTGCCGAAGATCGGGTCTTGTGAAACCTGAGTCTGGGCAAAATCCAGTTTGTATTTGCGAATGTACGGCTTGCGTTCTTTGACCAGTTGCGGTTTAATATTACTAAATGTCCACGGTTTGCTTTCGGTAACAATTAGCGGTTGACGAATGACCGGAGCCTTTTTTAATCGCGTCAGAAAATCCGGTTGAAAGCGAATCTGAAAAGCGGATTTTTCAAAACTGCCGAAGAGTAAACCGTTCCCGCGCGTCCAACAGGGATCGAAGGCGGAACCCAAAAAGGAAGTCATTTTGTAATAACGAATAGGCCGATTGTGCAAAGCCGCTGCAATGGGATCGGGAATGACGTAAATATTAAACGTCCCGTCACGATCGGACGTAAAGGCCAGATAGCGACCGTCCGGCGAAAAGCTGGGACTTTGATCTTTTTGCCGTCCGTAAGTAAGATAGCGAATTTCCCCTGTTTTTCGGTTCATTAAAAAAATGTTGGTTGCACCTTGGCTGCCCAGAGCCGTGCGATCCGAAGCGAAAGCCAGAAATTGGCCGTCCGGAGAATAAACGGGATCGTCATCGGTGTAAAAATCGTGCGTTAAGCGGATCAACTTATGTTCGCTTAAACGGTAAATGTACAGATCCTTGTAACCGCCGAAATCCAAACCGCTAAAGGCGATTTCCTTGCCGTCGGGCGACCAGTGCGGCGAGTAAATAGCGACTAATTTAGGGAAACGCTGTTTTAAGACGATCTTGCCTGCGGGAATGTCGTACACGTAAAGCACATCGCTTTGTCCGCTACGCGAACTAAAAACAAGACGCCCGTCTTTGCGCACATCGATTTTGGAATCGAAAACATGAAACGATTCGAATTTGGAAGTGCTTTCTCCTTTGATCAGCAATTGCACGTCTTTTTCTTTGTCCTTTAATCCCAATGGTTTTAAGGGACGCATGTAAATACTGGAATATCCCGTGCGGTTACCCACAAAAACCACATATTGTTGCCCGTCTTTTTCGTAATAAACGGGTTTGAAATTGTAACCCAGACGCACAATGGTTTGCGATATTTGATCGGAAAAATCGTGTGTGGCCAACAGGGGATAATAGCGTTTTTTGAGGTGGTACAAATATTCGTGGTCAAAGGTGCGGTAATCCATGCCCAGAGCTTCTTTAAAGCAGTCCTGAAAGGTCGTGTGCTTCCAGACCAGCTCCATCATGCGCAGAATTTTGTCTTCGCCGTATTTGCGGGCAATGTAACTCAGCACATTTTGCCCCAATTTGTACATGTAAAACGTGCCGTTAATTTGGTAAGCATTCTCCAGACCGACAATGTAGTTATTTAAAACGGCATCCCGTAAAACCATTTCACCCTGGGCGTCCCAGCGACTGGACCAGAATTCCGCCAGACCTTCCACGAACCAGAGAGGCGGGTAGGCCCCGTCGATTTTATCGTATTTTGATAATACATGATACAATTTGGTGTGCATGAAAACATGCACCAGCTCATGGCGGATGACCCGTTTGAATTCCTTAAGATCGCCGTTACCGGGCACAACCACGCGCCCTTTCATGTATTCAAAAAATCCGCCGACATTGGGGGGGATGAAACCGGGCGTGACATTGGTTTGTTCAAAATGTTCGTGAGAGCTGTAAAAAATAAGCGGGATGCGATAGACAACCGAATAGTCGAATTTCTGTTCCAAAACGCGATAGGAGTCTTCGGCAAATTGTGCTCCTTTTTCGGCCACATCGCGCATTTCGGGATAATAATAAATATCAAAATGCGCGGTTTTCATTACCTGCCAGTTAAAATGGTGGTAATGAACCTTATTCCGACCAAAGTAAAATCCCTGCGGTCGGAGGGGTAGTGCAAAGAGAAAAGTGAACACAATGGCCTTAAAAACGATGCGTAGTTTCATTCAGTCGTTCGTCCCAATGGCATTATTTTGAACAAACTACTCAAAAAAAGCGAAGGTTTCAATAGATGAATACGGTAAGGATAAAGGGTTATTAAAAGAAGAATATTTACTCGCAAATAACAGGTAGGGCCGTTCAACGGATATCATGTTAAACGGAAACGTTTTGTAGATCCTTTACGGAACATTAAGAAAGCAGGTTTCCTTTTAATATGCTTTTAAAATCAAGGCAACGGAAAGACCAAAATCGAATGAGGACAAAAACGGGCGCAATGGCCTTTTTGCCGGCACGCGCCAATAAAAAATTCGCAAAATAATAGCAAATATGCTTAAATTAAATTCTTATTTATTTAAATGATCGTATTTCCAAAAGGCAATAGGAGGTTGAATGCAAACCATTCTTGTAACCGGCGGGGCCGGCTTCATCGGTTCCAATTTCGTGCGTTATATGCTCAACAAGTACAGCGATTACCGCATCATCGTTTTGGACGCCTTGACGTATGCCGGTAATCGCGAAAATTTGATCGAATTCGAAAAATCGCCGCGTTATCTTTTTTACCACGGCGATATCAGTGATGCGCAGGTGGTGGACAATTTGATGAGCAATGTGGATGCCGTGGTAAACTTCGCCGCCGAAACCCATGTGGATCGCTCCATTCTTGAAGCCGGGAAATTTATCGATACCGATGTACGCGGTACGTTTGTCCTTTTGGAAGCGGCCAAAAAATACGGAATCGAACGTTTTTTGCACATTTCCACTGATGAAGTGTACGGTTCCATCGAAAACGGCTCGTTCAAAGAAACCGATCCCTTGATGCCCAACAGCCCATATTCCGCCAGTAAAGCCGGTGGCGACTTATTGGTGCGTTCCTATTTTAAAACCTACGGTCTGCCGGTACTCATTACCCGCAGCTCCAATAATTACGGCCCGTACCAATATCCTGAAAAGCTCATCCCGTTATTTGTAACCAATGCCATTGACAATTTGCCTTTGCCTTTGTATGGTGACGGAAAGAACGTACGCGATTGGATTTATGTGGAAGATAATTGTGCCGCCATCGATCTGGTTTTACACAAAGGAGAAATCGGGGAAATTTACAATATCGGCGGAGGTAATGAACGGGAAAATATTTTTATTACCCATTTCATTCTTGATTATTTACAAAAACCTAAATCTCTCATCAAACCGGTGGCCGATCGCCCCGGGCACGATCGCCGTTATTCGGTGGATACCTCAAAAATTAGGGCTCTGGGTTGGGCACCGAAATGGAGTTTGGAAGACGGCTTAAAACAAACCATCGATTGGTATGTGGAAAACGAAGCCTGGTGGCGCAAGATCAAAGAAAAACAGGAAGAATACAAACGATTTTACGAAGCGCATTATGCCAATCGCTAAGGCGCCTGTCGGGCGTATTAAAAGGCGATCTATATTTCGGAACGTACGATGACGCGCAAAAAAGAACCGTGTAAAAATCATCCCCAGCGTTTGACGACCCGACGCTGTTACTATTGCAAAGCGCCCATTTGCAGTGCGTGTCAGCACCACTACGCCCACCATCTCTTTTGCAGTCGCAAATGTTATTTGGCCTGGAAACGGCAACAACTTGTTCAAAAGATCGGTCATTGGGTTTCTAAAGAATTCTTCTGGTCTTTGTTGCTGATTTTGATCGTGTTTTTCGGGTTATTGTTTTATTTCGAACATCGTCTGGATCGTTTGGAAGAGAACATGTTCGTCGCGAGTAAGAAGGCGCAACCCGACAGTTTGTGGTTCGATTTAGACACCACCGTAACACGCGCCAACGGTCAGATTCGTTTCCTTTTAAAAGGATCTGCTCATACGGCCGTTTCGTTGTGGCAAAATGAGAAGTTGGTGGCCATGAAACCCAATACCGGCAGCTCCGATGTTTTGGTCCCTATACCCTTGCTGTTCGGTGAAAATCGTTTTGTACTCTGGGAACACCGTGCGGACGGTAGGGAAGTATTAGTGGATTCTTTTCGCATTACTTATCATTCGGCGCGATTGCAATTCATGGCCCAACCATTGTATCGGGTGGGATTGCATTCAAAATACGTAGCCCTTACCTTTGACGCCGGTTCTACGGATCGCGGCAGCTTAAACATATTGCACATTCTGCAGAAAAAGAAGGTGCATTGTACGTTTTTTGTTACGGGACAATTCATCCGTCGCTATCCGCTTATTGTGCGGCAAATAATTTCGGACGGGCACCAGGTGGGCAATCATACATTAACGCATCCGCATTTAACTACGTACGCGATGAACAAGCGGCAAATGACCCTGCCCACCGTAAACCGGGAATTTTTGTTTAGGCAGCTTTCGGGCACGGACAGCCTGTTTTACAAAATTACTAAAAAGCATCTGGCCCCGTATTGGCGGGCCCCCTACGGTGAATTTAATAAACAAATTCTGCGCTGGGCCGCGGAAGCCGGTTTTAAGCATGTGGGCTGGTCGAAACAGTGCGATGCTCTGGATTGGGTGGCAGATTCAACCTCAACATTGTACCGCTCGGCGCCTCAAATTTTGGCGCATTTTTTACATTTGGAGGAAACTTCCGGCTTGCAGGGGCGTATCATTTTGATGCACTTGGGAACGGATCGCCCGAAAGATTTCCCTTATGAAATTATCGGAACACTCATCGATTCGCTGCGCCATCGCGGTTACCACTTTACCACGGTCGGCCATTTGATTTCACTAAAGGCTCAGGAGCATTGGGCACGGAAATAATCTTTTTTTTATTAAATGTTACTATGAACACGTAAAAGCGAAATAATGATGACAAAAACATAAAGGATTGCCATGGACGACGAAAAAACGATACGAACACTGAAAATCCTGTTCATTTTAACCATTGTGTTCATTTTGTACAATACGCTCATTCCCTTTAAGCTGATTACCCGCGGCTGGGAAATCCGCCACCATTTGCATCAGGCCGACTGGGTACCTTTTATTATTAATGGCGGCCAGTTAAATCCCATTAGCGATATCATAGGGAATACGCTTTTATTTTTACCTTTCGGCTTTTTCCTTACGCTCTATTATCTGGCCAAAGGTCGTTCGGCACGTATGTTGCCATTGACGTTTTGGGGCATGTTGTTTAGCATGTTTATTGAATTTTTACAAATCGGTTTCCGCTATCGAACCCCGTCCACGACCGATATCATCATGAATACCATCGGAACAGCCCTTGGGGTAGCCTTCGCCAGAATCTATTTTCGTTCTTTGGCAGTACGTGTGCAGCGCTTTATTGAAGCCACACTTGAAAACGAACCGATTACACTTATTTTACTGTTGATTATTTTCGTGCAATTTTTCGGGTCACTTTTGCCCTTTAATGTAACGATTACCATTTCGGATTTAAAGCACTCTTTGGCCCGAGCGAATATTCAGCCGTTTGGTGTAAAAACTCTGGGCATGTTGTTCGGAGCTTCGCATGCCTATGCCCGTAGTATGGTTTTTTCCAGGATTAAATTTTTGGGTAATATGATTTTTTACGCCATCTACGGGTATTTGGTCATGTATGCCTATTTTCAATATTGGCGTAAACGGCCGGAAGGGAAATTGATTTTAATCTCTTTGTTGATCCTGTATTTCCCTCTTTTGGAGATTACCCAATTCTTTATCCGTTCGCGCACCAGTGATATTAATGATGTCATCAGCGGTTATGCCGGAGCATTAATAGGAATCGCGTTATTTTGGTCGGCCAAAAAAGAAATATGGTTCCGGGAAGTGAAAACCATCGAACTGCGTCATTTTATGATTCCCATTGTACTGTATCTGGTTTATGTGTTCTATTCCGGCCTTAGCCCGTTCCGTTTTACGACGGATTTGAGTCGCATTCAAGCGAATTTAAAAATACACAATCTGGTTCCCTTTTACGCCTATTACAAAGTGACTTCTTTGTGGAATATTTACGATTTGTTCGAATCGTTTTTTATGCTGATGCCGCTGGGTTTTGTCTGGGCTTTGCTTAAAAATAAAGACGGAATTTCCAAACGACCCGAAGTGCAGGCTATTGTGCTGGGATTGTTCATTTCGCTACTCATTGA
Source organism: uncultured Caldithrix sp. (assembly GCA_964532875.1). Lineage (GTDB taxonomy): Bacteria > Calditrichota > Calditrichia > Calditrichales > Calditrichaceae > Caldithrix. The sequence continues at coordinate 23,758 of CAZHIZ010000039.1, forward strand.
AGGGGCGCAGGTGTTTTTGCCGGGGCGCACGGGCGAAATGACCGATGT
>CAZHIZ010000040.1:0-23605 GCA_964532875.1 uncultured Caldithrix sp.
GAGCTAAAGCTCGTGGCAATTCAGCTCATGCCAATTCCACTCATGGCAATTCGGTGCATGATGATTAAATTCTTTATTGAGGTCAATCAGTTGAGTGTTTCCAACTCCGGCGCGGGGGGGTAGCGGCTTTTTGGAACTGGTACCAGTCCCCAGTTCCCAGTTCCAAATTCCCAATTTCCAATTCCCATTCAACCCATTCCGGCAAAAGCCGCATCCGGTCTTTCCCGCCAAACTCAGTGTATTTTAATGAACCAGACATCCCCGGAACCGTTACCGGCCGAAGTGGTGTAACCGACAATGCTTAAGAAACCGTTTAAGTCTATTGTCAGAGCTTTCCCTTTGTCAAAATTGGAACCGCCCAAGGTTTTTTGCCATTCGAAAATTCCGTTGTCAGCGGTTTTAATTAACAGCAAATCGCCTGCCCCGTTTCCCTGCGAATCGCTGTAACCGACAAGCATATATCCCCCCTCGGGTAAAGCTTCTACGGCATAGGCTTCATCCGTCCCCGCACCGCCAAAACGTCTTTGCCATTGGACATTACCCCGAGCATCCGTTTTGATCAGCCAGACGTCCGACAGATTACCGGCATCCCCGCTTTTGGTTGTTCCGCACACAACAAAGCCCCCGTCCGCCGTTTGGTGCACATCGTAAGCGATATCTTCCCCCACACCGCCAAAGGTTTGCGCCCATTGTTCTTGCCCGCGACTATCGGTTTTAATCAACCAAAAATCGTAATCACCCGCACCAAACGACCGGGTTGTCCCGACAACAATGAAACCGCCGTCCGCGGTAGAGCGCACCTTGTTGGCTTTGTCCTCGGCGTTTCCGCCGTAGGTGCGGCTCCATTCGACCTGAGCATTGCCATCCGTTTTAATCAGCCAAATATCGTTTCCCCCGTTACCCCACGATTGGGTATTGCCTACGATAATCAAACCACCGTCACTGGTCATCTGCAGGTCTTTTCCCGCATCGGAATTGGGCCCGCCGAAGGTTTTATCCAGAATCTTCTTACCCTGGTCATCGGTTTTAAAAAGCCAAACATCCGATGAACCCGCTCCACGAGATTGAGTCGTGCCAACCACCCAGTATCCGTCCGCAGCTAATGACAGGGCATTGGCCGCGTCAAAAGCCTCGCCGCCGAAGGTTTTGCTCCAAATCGTCTGACCGTTTGCATCGGTTTTGATCATATAGGCATCATAATTACCGGCGCCGAACGATTTGGTAGCGCCGATCAAAACGTAAGAGCCGTCTGTGGTTTGACGGATGTCGTTCCCGAAATCAAAATCCCCGCCACCGAAGGTTTTTTCGAAAACAACCGCATATCCGACCTTGACCTTCCGAACCACCGTACTCCGTAAACCGTTTTGATCTTTTACCTGCAGGCGCACGCGATAGCTTCCGTTTGCCGGGAAAGTAAAATCCGCTTTGGGATCGGTGCGGAAAGGCGTATCGTAGGTACCGTCGTCCTGCCAATCCCAGCGATAAAACAAATGGTTGCCGTCTTCGTAGTCGGAAGAAGCGGAAGCATCGAAATGGAAGAGTCGGTCGTTTTGGGTATCGGAAATAAACGTAAATTGAGCCTGGGGACGGGCATTTACAAAAAAAGTAACGCTTGTATCGCTTACATTGCCGGCCAGATCTTTGACTTGCAAGCGGGCTTGTTTGCTCCCGCCTCCCGTGCCGAAAATATGATTAAATAAATCCGTTCCCGACCAGCCTGTTTCCCAGTGGCCGTCGTTGTCAATATCGAGACGGATACGTAGTTCGGCAGTTGTACTGAAATTGTCCCGACTTTGCGTGGGATCAAATTGGAATTCGGTTTCGCCGGCAATACCCGAATCCGGCCAGATGTTTAAAAGAGCCAGAGGGGCTGTGCGGTCCAAAATAACGGAAGCGCTGACCGCAGCGGATTCGGAACCGTCATCGTACCGGATTTTAAGATAGACGTACTTCGGGCCTTCTCGTGGATCGAGTTGCCATGGAACGGCGGAAGCGTACGGCTGCCATGCGGCACCGCTAAAATCCGCAGAATCGGACAGCAACATTTCTTTAGCGGCACCGGCAAGAACGGTCAATTTCACATTCGGGTTGTTGGTAAAGGGCGCATCGTTATTGATAACAAGAACCGGACGAGTACTTACGGTAACCGGTGCCATCTGCGAAATGGACGTTTCTTCCCGAGTGATCGAAAATGCCGCAAGACGATAGTAATAGGTGTGGCCGTTACTGATATTCGAATCCACATAGGTGCTTTGGGTGGCGGGAAAAGTTTCCCATTGTTTAAAATCATGATCGGAATCCACACTGCGGTAGAGATGAAATCCCGCTAAAATACGAACGGCTGGTTTATGCCAGGTAAGGGTAATACCGCCGTTGGCAATGAAAGCCTGCAAGCCAAACGGGTCACCCCGGGTAATCGGATTTTGCACATCGAAAGGATTATCGTTGGCCGGCGCCGTAGGTTTTTGCACACAGGCGTACAAAATGATCGTAACCATCAATAGGCCAAGGCGGAACCATTTGGCAGCGCATGTCTTTAACATCTTTAAGCGATTTTCATCCATTTTAAATAGGACTCCGATTTGCTTTGTAACTTCAAAAAGTTTTTTATTTTAATAAGATCATTTTTATCGTCTGCTGTCGATTTGTGATTTTTAAACGTGCCAGATACAGACCGGAGGGTAAATCCAGCCCCCTGTCATCTTTGCCATCCCAGCTAACCGAATGACGGCCGGCATGGAGTTTCGTGTGCACTAATTTGCGTACTCGTTGCCCGGACACATTGAAGATCTCCAGAGAAATGAAAGCAAAGCGATCTGTGTTAAATGTAATGGTCGTTCGTTTATTAAAGGGATTTGGAAAATTTGGCAGCAACCGAAACGAACGGACGATCGGTTTGGGTTTGCGAACGGCATCGAATAAATCCGGATTGTAAACAATCGGGATGAGGGCACTATCACCCTCAAAATAAATTATGACGGCGGTAGAATCCGTTTCGTGCAGGCCAAATAATGAATTCCGCGTTAGAATCATCATCCCGATGCTCAGAGAATCGGAATCTCCGGGAGCGATGCGTAAAGGTAGAGTAAAGGGTTCGATGTAAAAGAAAGTATTGTCATCCGGAATGCGGGCGGAACGAACACAAACATCCTCTAAGCTAATATTATGAAAGTAAATTTTAGCCTGATCGCCGTCATCCCAGGAAAGAAATCGAATGGTATCCGGCCGGATATCGAGTACTTTTTGCGGGTGATAATAGCCAAGGGAAAAGTTAATATTCGCTGTGGTTTCCCCCGGATGCACCGGCACATTTTCTACACGTTGCGTTAAATACGAATCCAATTGTGCCGTCACCGTGTAAAACGAATCGGGAGCTGAAATGGCCAATTGATAAGTTCCATCCGGACGAGGATGCACCATCGTGCCGATGCCCACCCAAACGTCTTGCGGCTTTCCATGGCCGCCAATTAAGGTTACTTTGCCCGTGACAAATGCCGGGTTTGTGGCCTGAGCTCGCTCAAAACAACCCATGTCCACAACCGCCTGACCCTCACCCGTCCCGTCCTGAATCCGAGCCTGCCCATCCAAATCGAATTTCGGTAACGAATCCGCTTCTTCACTTATTCCGGCATCGATGCACGGACTGTAACCCTTTAAATGAAAATCATTCCCCTGCGGATTTACAAATTCCGGATTTCTGAAAATATTTCCGCCGCGGTCAATAACGGAACCGGGCAGACATATTTGCAGGCAGCTATGAGAAACCGCAAAATTTCCGTCCAGATCGCGTTCATTATCCCACAAAATACAATTCCTGATTTCAGGTGGGGTCTCGTTGCTCCAATTGGCCAGGCCAAAACTATTATGGACCACCGTGTTGTTCAGAATCAACGCCTCAACCGTAAAAAGGCCATAGTAACAATCGGATATCAGGTTGTTAATGATGCGGGTACCTTGCCCGAAATTTTGAATGCCCGCGTTGAACGCCGAAATGCGGTTTCCGCTAATACGTGCCGCTTCAGAGACACCTATCCTGATGGCATCGCAGGTATTGTTGCCTTTGAAAATATTGTTAACAATTTCCGCCTGACCGCTAAAAATATGCACCGCAACCAAATTCGGAGAGGCATTCTCGAATCGAAACACATTATCGCTGATAAGGGGTGCGGAATTTTCAACGCAGGAGATGGCATTTTTGTAAGTCGTGAATACATTATGCCGAATTTGCGGAGAGGCGGCCTGACAGCGTATTCCACCGTACTTGAAGTTCGGCGTGCCGATGGTAAAGCCGGTAATAACCGTCGTTTGGGATACATTTTTACAGCGGATGATACTTAGTGCCGTGTCCTGTAATTGAAGCAAGGTGGCGTGAATATAGGCTTCCTGTCCGTTTAGCAGGTAATGGCTGGCCAAAACGATATTTTTATTCTCGAGCGTGATTTTACCCAAATAAATACCCGGGGCCACCAAAACCGTATCGCCTTGTGTAGCGGCGTCGATCGCCTTTTGGATTTCGGTAAAATCCCGAGGCACGTTAATAATTTTTGCCTGTAACGATATTCCTGATAGAAACAGGATAATGGAAAAGAATACAAAGCGTTTCATAAAAGTATTCCCGTTAAAATGAAACTGTTTATTGCTACCATTGCACATTCAGCACAATGCCGAATTGCCCGTTGCCCGTTTTTCCCTGCAGCTTGAATTTATGCTTAGATGAAGGCGGTAACAGAACGGTATCCAAAATATTCCAAAGATAAATGGCTGCGGTTACCCCCATTGCCATTAGCGTCTTTTGCCGCAACGTATTGCTCCTACGATATTCGGCATGAATGTTCTGACGTGCCACTTCGATATTTTCCAGGCTAAAAGCTAAACGATATCTCTCGCGCACCTCATCGTAGCGCTCTAAGCTGGAGCGATATTGCCGGTAGTAATAGTAGGAAGAAGAAACCCCGGCAAAAGTACCCAATGCAAACAATAAGCCTCGCAGCGATTTGTCTTGATAGTGTTGTCCCCAACCCGGGAAAAAGGCCGAACGCCAGGCCGCTCCTGCAATGCTTTTGGGAGCCATGGTTATTCTCAGGGATTTTGTCTCATCGGGTTTTAAACGGATTGTTAAGGTTTTGTCTTTAAAGTTAGCTGCTTTCAATAGAATATGATAGGTACCAAAAGGAAGAATTAGTTTCCCTGCGCTAATGGGCTGTTCTTGCCCGTTTGTAAAAACGCGTACATGGGCCGGCAATCCCGAAAAAATCAGGGTTGCGGTTTTAGGTGCAAGCGTGTAATGCAGTTCTTTAAAATCGCCGGACTTTAAGGTAATTGTCTGAGCGACAGGTTGGTAATGATTTGATGTAATCTGTAAAGAAAGCGAGCTATCGGGCGGTACTTGCAGTCGCAAAGGTGATCGACCGTAAAACCGTCCGTTAAGCGTAATGCGTGCTCCACTTGGTTCGGTTTCAATGAGCAAAGATGCCAAAGATTCTAAGGTGGCAGAAAACGAGCCTGTTTTTTGGGGAACGATTTCCAAAGATGCTTTAAAAGGTACAAAGCCTTTTTTGCGAAGGATTATCTTATGTTTACCCGCATGAAGGCCATTGATGGTGTCCGGAGTTTGGCCGTATTTTTTGCCGTCGATGAAGATTTCGGCCTTTGCCGGCAGGGATTGAACGAAGACCGATCCGCTCAAAACGGAAGACCGAACTGAAATGAGTCCGGCCAATTTTAAAGCGACTCGACGCATGGCCTGCGTCAAAACGTCTTCGATAGGGCAGGAGCAATCTTCACTTACCGTTTTAACCAAGCGTCCGGATTGTACATCAATCAAACGTACGGACACGGTGTACAAGCGGCCGATCTTACCCACGCTGCCCATACAGATTTCCTGCACATTCAGTAATTTACCCGCTTCGATAGCACAGGCTTGCGAAGTACAGCCCGATAATTGAAAACCCTGTTCTTCCAAAATTCGATCCATGCGATTGCGTTCCACCAGAACAAAAGCATTCGTATGGGCCAGCTCCGTCCGTAAACGTTCGGAAAGCATCAACGCTTCATTCGCCGGCACATCGATTCCCTGTAAATTCAAAACAGCGACGGTCGGCTTTTCCGCCTGAGCCCGTAGCTCATGAAAGGGAAGCATGTTTAAAATGAATAAAATAAATAGCACATATTTGCTGAGTTTCATTATTGCCCCGCAGCCATTTTCTTGTAAAACCAATAGTTGGCGTTAATAGGTCACTTTTAAGTTATTACAAAAATTATTCCATTACAAAAGTTGCCGCCCATGTCTTTCATTTTGCAGAAGAAGGATTGGCCTCGGCAACCGGTGGATCTTTCGATCGGGGAAAAGACGAAAAATTTGCGGATCAAACGAAAAATATGCGCACTTTGCTTGCAAAGCAAACGATTGGTTGGATTGTTACCTTTTTTGCTTTGACGTCTTGAAATAATGGGCGAAATAAAGTAAGATAAACCTTACGGAAAGGAGCTGAAATTGAAAGATGCCTATCGCCATTTAGCCAGGGTTTACGATCGTTTTGTGGAACCGGCCAACGGAGGCGTACGCGCCTATTTTTTTAAACGATTTCCGGCTAAAAGGGGGGAACGCGTTCTGGAAATCGGTTGCGGAACAGGTAGTAATCTGTCATTTTACCGTAAAGCCGGCAGTCAGGCTTTTGGTCTCGATCTTTCGGCCGCCATGCTGAGCCAAGCCAAAGAAAAATTCGGGAATGAAACCGTTCTTGTGCGTGGTGATGCCACCGAAATACCCTTTGCCGATGAATCGTTCGATACGGTTTTAGCCATGTTAACCCTGCATGAAATGCCGTCCGTCATTCGTACCCGTGTTGTGGACGAAATGATTCGCGTGAGCAAAGAAAACGGGCGTTTATTGTTTACCGATTATCATCCCGGTCCTTTACGTATTCCCTGGGGATGGTTGTACAAAGCAGTGATTCTTTTTTATGAAATTTCCGCAGGAAGAGAACATTTTCGCAACTATCGTCATTTCCTGAAAAACGGCGGCTTGCTGTCCCTTTTAAAGGGAAAGTCCATACGCATCGAACGTCAAAAAATCATCGTTAAAGGTAACATGATCCTGCTATCTTTGCGAAAAACGAATGGGGCCGAATTGGCGGAATAGAGTGCAAGTTGAATGGGGTTGAATGGAGAATAGTTGAACGGTTAAATGAGTTACAGGTGCTGCCGTGAAATTACTCCAACTCGGTTAGACCTGCCGGCCCGGTCATTTCAAGGAATGAGCTGCAGGCGAATGAAGGGAAATCCTTCCAGCCATTCAACCGATCAACCACTTCCCATTTTTCTCAATCCATTATTTATTTTTTATTTCTTAAATCAAAGCAATTCAAATTTTGTTTTGCTGCGATTTCTTTTTATTTTAATCGCGGTAATCGGTTGGAGGAGGTAATCTGATCATCCCCTTGTACGAATGGCCAGGGGAGGAAGATCGGAAAGTTTTGCGAGGTGAAGAAGGAAAAATTAAATGCAGATTTTAAGTGAAATTCTCAGCTATTTATTGCCCGTATTTTATCTCGTGGTTGTCTATGTTTATTTCAATATCTTTACGGGACGTAAAAAAAGTTACGAGCGTATTACGCAAAAATTATTGGTCGCTTTGCTTTTTGTGCACGGATTTGAAATTATTTTGCGTCAGTTGTATTTAAAAACCATGCCGCTCTCTTCGGTGTATGATGCTTCGTCGTTTTTGGCTTTTTCGGTTTTGTTGGTTTATTACATTATCGAACGTAGTTTCGCCAATCGGGCTTCCGGGTTTTTCATCATGTTGTTTGCCTTTTTCCCGGCGCTAATTTCTTCCTTTAATCATGCCTGGCATTCGGAATCGAATCCGTTGTTGGCCAATCCGACGTTTGCCATTCATGCTTCGTTGAATATCATCGGTTATACGGCCTTTAGCATTGGCGCCATTTATGCCGTGATGTATCTGATTCAGTACAAAAATATTAAACAAAAACGATTTACCCGTCTTTACGAACAGTTACCCCCGATAACCTATTTGGAAAACATGAGTAAACGCTCCATTTTAATCGGAATCATTTTAATGGGGGTGGGTTTGTTTTTAGGACACTTGCAAACCAAGAATATGTTCGGCCATTTTTTTCTATTGGACGCCAAAGTTATTTTAACCGATTTGATCTGGATTTTGTACCTGACTTTGTACATTGTTTCACAGGTTAAAAAGATTTCATCGCGTACCATGGCCTATTTATCCGTAACGGGATTTGTCGTTCTGGTGATCGGCGCGTTATTTGTTTTTACGTTGGGTAAAACATTTCATGAATTTTATTAGACTACGGGTGTGATGAATACGCAAATTCCTTTAACTTTAATCGGGATTTCCCATAAAACCGCACCGGTTGAGATCCGAGAAGCGGTATCTTTTAACAAAGATGAACAGGCCTACATTTACGATCATCTGCTCAATGAATTCCATTTAAAAGGGCTGCTCCTGCTTTCGACCTGTAACCGTACCGAACTTTACCTTAGCGCAGAGCTTCAGGGCGATGAATTGGATGACATTCGTCGCTGGTTGCGCGATTTTAAAAAGAGCGATCATTTTGTTGATGCGCAATATGTTTACGTTTATCAGGGTAAAGAGGCGGTACACCATTTCTTCCGTGTGATTTCCGGCTTGGATTCCCAGCTCATCGGCGAACCGCAAATTACTGGGCAGGTAAAAGAAGCCTACAATTTGGCTCACGAGACCGGCAGCAGTGACGCTTTGCTGAACAAATTGTTCAGTTTTGGGCTGGAAGCGGAAAAGCATGTGCGTTCGGAAACCTTTTTGTCCGATGGCGCTGTTTCCGTCAGTTTTGCCGGCGTGGAATTGGCGCGCAAAATTTTTACGCATCTAAATGACAAAACGGTTTTGTTGATCGGAGCCGGTGAAACGGCCGAACTGGCGGCGCTCCATTTCATGGACAAAGGTGTGGGACGCATTTTAATCGCCAATCGGACCTTTCGCCGGGGCGAAGAACTGGCGGCCAAATTCAAAGGCGAAGCCTTCCGCCTGGACGAATTGAGTCGAATTTTGCCGCAAAGCGATATTGTTATTTCGGCCACATCGGGAACGGATTATATCGTCACCCGCGAACAGGTGGAGCCGTTCATTAAAAAACGTCCCTATCGGCCGCTTTTTTTAATCGATTTGGCTGTGCCGCGCGATTTGGATCCTGCCCTGGATGAACTGGATAATGTCTATCTTTACAACCTGAACGACCTTTCCGAAATCACCAGGATGAATCTGGAACGGCGCAAACAGGAAATACCCAAAGCGTTAAAAATTATTCAGGAACATGTACAAGCCTTCGTGGAATGGCTTTCCACGCACGCTTCTTCCCAGATCATTCATCGCTTAAAAAATTATTTCGAAGATTTACGTCGTGCGGAACTTAAACGTTTAAATTCCCGTTTGCCGGAAGAAGGGAAAGCACAAATCGAATATTTAACCGAGAGCTTAATGAATAAAATATTGCACCAACATATCCGTCTTTTAAAGAAGAATATTCGCAATCCGGAATTGTACGAACAATATTTACAATTTTTGCATGATTTGTATGAAATAGATCAATGAAAGAGCCGCGCATGAAAATACGCATCGGAACACGGGGCAGCGCCCTGGCGTTATGGCAAACCGAATTCGTGGAACAAAACCTACGAAATCATTTCCCCGATCTGCAAATCGAACGCATTATTATTAAAACCGAAGGCGATCGCGATCAAAAGTCTTCCTTAACCCGCATCGGCGGGCAGGGTGTTTTTACCAAAACCATCGAGCACGCTTTGTTGGATGGGCAAATCGATTTGGCCGTACACAGTTTAAAAGACTTGCCTTCCACTATGACCAAGGGCTTAATGTTGGCTGCGGTGCCGCAACGCGGCCCGTTGGAAGACGTACTGGTGACCCCGCAAGGTCTTACCCTTAACGGTTTACCGCAGGGGGCAACCGTGGCCACCGGCAGCATTCGCCGCCGCTCTCAATTGTTGCATTTACGGCCCGATTTGCAGTTGACCGACCTGCGCGGCAATATTCACACCCGATTGCGCAAGATGCACAAACAGAATCTGCACGGTATCATCATGGCCCGCGCCGCCTTGGAGCGCCTGAAGATCAGCGATGTCGCCTACCATGTTTTTAGCCTGCAAGAAATGATCCCTGCCGTAGGCCAGGGAGCCATCGGTTTGCAAATCCGAACCGATGATGTGCAAACGGGGCGTCTTTTGCAAAGCCTGAACCACCACCCGACCATGCAATGTGTTCTGGCCGAACGCACCGTGTTGCGTGTTTTGGATACCGGTTGTCAATTTCCCATGGGGGCCGTCGCTTTGCCCCGTAAAGATCGTTTGGAACTGACGGCGTTTGTGGGCAGCATGGACGGCCGACACCTTTTGAAAGCTTCGGAAAGCGGGCCGTTAAACGAGGCGGAAAATATCGGCCGGCGTTTGGCCGAGAAGATGTTACAAGCCGGAGCCGAAACGATTTTAAAGGAATTTCGTAATGGGGCCGCTACACAATAAAACCATCGGTATTACCAGGCAGCCCAAACAGGCCAAATGGCTGGTGCAGGCCATCAGGCAAAAAGGCGGTAAGGCTTTGCTTTTACCAACGGTTGCCACTTGCGCTACGGAAAATACAGCCGATAGAGACCGTGTCATGGCGGCCCTAAGCACTTATCAATGGTTGATTTTTAGCAGCGAAAATGCCGTCAAATATTTTTTGGCCCAATTGCCGGAAGACCTGCCGCGTCAAGTTTTGCCCAAGCTGGCGGCCGTAGGCCGTAAAACGGCGCAAGCCTTGCAAAATGCAGGATTCTACGTGGATCTGGTGCCGCCCGAATTTTCCGCTAAAGGTTTGTTAAAGGTTTTCAGCGTTTTGGGTATTGAACAACAACGCTTTTTGTTACCGACTTCTAACCTGGCACGCGACGAATTGCCGCAAGGCTTACGGGCCTTAGGTGCCCAAGCAGATGTGGTGGAATTCTACCGGACGGTACCCAATCCGCAATTTAATACAGAGCAATTCTGGCAATTATTGCGGCAAAAAGAACTGAATGTATTGACCTTTTTCAGTCCATCGGCATTTAATTTTTTGATTCGTCTGGCCGGAGAAGAGGTACTGACCTTCTTAAGAGATTCGCAATTGCCTCTGGCGGCCATCGGGCCCACGACCGCCTCTGCCATCAAGCGCTACGGGCTGCCGGTGGCCATTCAGCCGAGCGTGTACGACGGTCAACATCTTTTGGAAGCGTTAAATGTCTATTTTAGTGAACGGAACATGTAATGGTGTTCAACCCGGCACAACATTCCGCCGGGGTACCGTAAATGGAAGCCGGAAGTGGAAGTTGAAATTTGCTCTTTAAAGGCCGGCTCTGTTTTGTTGACAAAACACAAGAAAAGGAAGTTTAGATGAATACAGATGAAAAGTTGCTCTTACGTGCCATCCGAAAGCAAGCGGTGGAACGGACCCCCATTTGGATTATGCGCCAGGCGGGTCGCTATCTTCCGGAATACAGAGCATTGCGCGAAAAACACGATTTTTTAACGGTTTGCAAAACGCCGGAATTGGCCGCCGAGGTAACGCTGCAACCGGTTCGCCGTTTCGGCTTTGATGCGGCTATTTTGTTCTCAGACATCCTGGTCATCCCGGAGGCGTTGGGCCAAAAGCTCGAATTTTTAGAAGACCATGGCCCCAAGCTTTCCCCGGAAATGCGCAGCGAACAGGACATTGCACAACTCAATCCCGCAGGAATAAGCGAAAAGCTTCGTTTTGTGGCCCGGGCTCTGCAACTGATCCGAAAAGAATTGGACGAACAAACGGCATTAATCGGCTTCAGCGGATCTCCGTTTACTCTTGCCTCTTATATGATCGAGGGCAAACCTACCCGACATTTTAAGTACATTAAGTCCATGATTTACAACCGGCCGGATTTAGTGCACCGTTTATTGGAGAAATTGACGGCTGCGGTCGTTGAATATGTCCGCATGCAAATAGAAGCCGGTGCCCAGGTGGTGCAAATTTTCGATACCTGGGGGAGCATTTTGCCGCTACATCTGTTCGAAGAATTCTCAGGAAGTTATTTGAATCGCATTGCCGCGGCCTTACTGCATTTAAATGTTCCGATTATTCTGTTCAGCATGGGCGGCATGGATCATTTGATTCAACTGGCCGATAGTCCGGCGCAGGTGCTCGGAATCGATTGGCACACGGATCTGGCGCAGGCTAAAAAATTATTCGGGGACGAATATGCCTTGCAGGGCAATCTTGATCCGACGGTATTGTACGGAGATAAGGCGGCTATTCGCCGGGAAGTGCAACGAATTTTAAATGTTTACGGCCCGGAATCGGGTCATATTTTTAATTTGGGGCATGGTATTTTACCGGACATTCCTTTAGAGAATGTGCAATTTTTAGTGGATGAAGTACGCGAACAAAGCGCGAAGTGGCATCAATCAAAATAAAAAGAGAAATTGAAATTACGGTAAGTAACGCAAAGAAACGGAGTGCGTGATGGCACCTTTGAAGACCAAAATAGATGTGGATGTCGAGTTGCTGAAAAAATACGATCAACCCGGCCCACGGTACACCAGTTATCCCACGGCACCCTATTTTCACACGGGAGTGGGAACCGCGGAATATCTGCAACATATTAAAAAAGACGATGCGCAAAAACCGCAGGAAGGGCTATCGCTCTATTTCCACATTCCTTTTTGCGATACCCTCTGCTATTTTTGCGGCTGCAATATGATGGTAACCCGCAACCGGGGAAAAATTGCCAACTATCTGGATTATTTGATTAAAGAAATGGAACTGATGCGTCCCCACATTAGCACGGCGCGCAAAGTTCAACAATTACATTGGGGAGGCGGAACCCCCACCCATTTGAAGCCGGATGAAATTCGTCGTCTGGGATTTGCCATCCGCGACATATTCGGTTTTGCCGATGATGCTGAATTAAGCGTGGAAATCGATCCGCGCGAATTGACCAAAGAACACATGCAAGCTTTACGTGAGGTGGGATTTAACCGCTGTAGTATGGGCGTGCAGGATTTTAATCCCCAAATTCAAAAAGCCGTTAACCGAATTCAACCGGAAAGCATTACGCGCCAAACTGTGGATTGGGCGCGGGAATTGGGCTTCCACAGTGTTAATATCGATTTGATGTACGGTTTGCCCTTTCAGACGGTGGACTCATTTAACGAAACCTTGGACAAAATTCTGGATATCGATCCCGATCGTCTGGCTGTTTTTAATTACGCCCATTTGCCGCAAATTTTCAAACATCAAAATTTAATCAAACGGGAATGGTTGCCTGCACCCGAAGAAAAATTGAAGATTCTCAAATTGACCATCGAAAAATTAACGGCTTCCCGTTATGTGTACATCGGCATGGATCATTTCGCCAAACCGGATGACGAACTGACTCTTGCCATGAATGAGGGAACTCTGTACCGTAATTTTCAGGGATATTCCACCCATGCCGGACTGAATGTTTTGGCTTTCGGTATTACCAGCATCAGTATGCTTTCCGATATGTACGTGCAAAATGTCAAAAAACTTAACGATTATTATGAACGCATCGAGCAGGGGCAACTACCGGTTTTTCGCGGGGTAATTTTAAACGAAGACGATATTTTGCGTCGTGAGGTAATTACCGAGCTTATGTGTAATTTTCGTTTGAAGAAAGAAAAAATCGAAACGAAATACGGCATTGATTTTGACGAATATTTTGCCGCATCGCTGCAGAAATTGATTCCTTTTGAAAAAGACGGCCTCATCGAACTCGGGGCAAAGGTTTTAAAAGTCACGACGGCCGGACGCTTGTTGATTCGTAATATTGCCATGCAGTTCGATGCTTACCTGGAACGTAAAAGCGAAAATAAACCTCAATTCTCTCGTACGGTTTAACAAGTAGAGGCGTGCATGCAGGTTGCCGTTTTATTGGCCAATATGGGGGGCCCCGATTCGTTGCAAGCGGTAGAACCGTTTCTGCGCCAAATTTTCAGCGATCCGCACATTATCGATATTGCCATGCCCGCTTTTTTTCGGCGGCGTTTGGCCAGGATTATTGCCCGCAAACGCAGCAAGGAGAGCCTGGAAATTTACAAACGTTTGGGCGGGAAAACTCCCTTACATGATAATATGCGCCGGCAAGCCGAAGCACTGCAATTAATTCTAAATGCCGATGCGGAAAATGATGTCGCCTTTCGTGTGCTGCCGGCCAATCGGTACGGGCGTCCTTCGTTGGAAGGAGTATTAAAAGACATCCAGGGAGACGGGTACGATTCTATTCTGGTAATTAGCATGTATCCTTTTTTTGCCACTTCCACTTCCGGTTCCATTGCCAGCGAATTAAAACGATTGCGCTCACAATTACACTGGCGGGAAGGACACATTCAATATATTGATCGCTACGGCCATCTTCCTGAATTTCTGCGTGCTCAGGCCCGGCACATCGAAGATCAATTAAAGAAAGAAATTTCGCAAGGTGAAAAAATTGATGTCTTATTAAGTGCCCACAGCATTCCCCGCCGCCAGCATGCCAAGGGAGATCCCTATCAATCCGAAGTTTATTATGCCCTTGACGAACTAAAAAAACAAGTGCATCCTGCCATTCGATTCCATCTGGCCTTTCAAAGTAAAATCGGGCCGGTGCAATGGCTGGAACCTTCGACCGAGGAAAAAATAGCGGAATTGGCGCGTAGGGGCATCAAACGGTTATTTGTGTACCCTTTGGGCTTTGTGGCCGATAATTCCGAGACCGTGTATGAGATAGGAATGTTGTATCGCGAATGGGCTCTAAAACAGGGTATTCAGCAATTTATTCGCCTGAATGCACTCAATGACTTCCCGCCGTTTTTACAGGTGTTGGCCAATTTGGTGCGGGAGAATGTGAAGCTGAGAAGAAAATGAAAAATGAAGGTGCTTTGGGGGGGAAGATGATCGAGATTAAAAAAGGAAAACAGGAGAACAGAGCGGGGAATTACGTAAAACCGACCTGGGGGTAAAGGAAATACAATCGGTCGCAGTAAAAACAATAAAAGGAACGTACGAATGGAAAAACAGTCCGTTGCCGTAATCGGTGCCGGCATTTCGGGTTTGACCGTGGCCTGGCTTTTGAAGAAGAAAGGATTTAATGTTCGCCTTTTCGAGCGGGAAAATCACACCGGCGGGTCCATTGTTACGCAAAAAGAAGGGGATTGGTTGATCGACTTAGGCCCGAACAGTACACTGGAAACGTCCTCGGAATTAAAAGATATGGTGGCCGAACTGGGCCTGCAAGAAGAAAAAGTGTACGCCAATCCGTTAAGTGATAATCGTTTTATTGTACGTAACGGAAAACTGCATGTTCTGCCGCTGAAGCCGGGTGCCTTTTTTAAAACCTCTCTTTTTAGTTGGAAGGCCAAAATACGTTTGCTTAAAGAGCCTTTTATCGTCCCCATTAAGGCAGAAGATGTTTCTTTGGCCGATTTTGTGCGTTATCGTTTGGGACGGGAATTTCTGGATTATGCCATCAATCCTTTCGTAGCCGGCGTTTATGCCGGAGATCCCGAACAATTGAGTACGGCTGCCGGGTTTGCCAAGTTATGGGCCCTTGAACAAAAGTACGGTGGGCTGATTAAAGGGATGATTAAAGGAGCAAAGGAGCGCAAAAAACGCAGCGAGGTGGCCAAAGATCGCGCCAAAATGTTTTCTTTTGTGGGGGGTATGAAGGCCTTGCCGCGGGCTTTAACCGACCGTTTAAGAAACGAATTACAGTTGAACGCGACGGTACATTCTATTCAAAAGGACGGACAAGGTTTTGTTTTAAACGTCGAACAAAACGGGCAACACAGGGATGAATTTTTCCAGCAGGTTGTGGTTTCCGTACCGACTTATGTACAAAGTGGATTATTACGTCCCCTGCTGAATGAAGAAGCGGCGCTTTTGGATGAAGTGGCCTATCCGCCGGTAGCCGTTGTTTTTCTGGGATTTCGGAAAGATGATGTAGCGCATCCGTTGAACGGATTCGGATTTTTGGTACCGCAAGTGGAAAACAGGCAAATTTTAGGTACCATTTTCAGTTCGACTCTTTTTCCCCAACGGGCTCCTGAAGGTCATGTGGCTTTAACTACTTTTGTCGGCGGCTCCCGCCAACCGGAAAACGCTTTACTGCACGACGAGCAACTGCTTTCGTTGGTGTTGAACGATTTGCGAGATTTGATTGGCGTAAAGGATGAACCTGTTTTTGTACGTATTCGCAAATGGCCCCGTGCCATCCCGCAGTACAAGGTAGGCTATCTTGAAATTCAAAAAAAGTTTGCGAAATGGGAAGAAAATTTCCCCGGACTTTATTTTGCCGGCAATTTTCGGCGTGGCATCAGCCTGGGGGATAGTGTTTTAAGTGCTCACGAAACCGTGGCAAAAATAATGCAGGGAAATTGAAAGGGGAGTGTTCGGCAGGGGCCGGATTTGCCATTCATTATTGGCGTAGGTTTTGTTCGTTATGATTTACTGGTGGAAATTGAATGATCCTTCAGTGACCGGATATTAAATCTATTGGTAGAATCGGCCAAATCGGTTCCCAAGAATTCCACGTCTGTGGTCGGGTAAGGAATAGGTGCTTTTGTTTGGAATGTTGGCATAATTCCGGAAAGTTCCGACAGTGAACAACGAATAACGAACAACGATTAACGAACAACGAATAACATGTAGTGTTTAACCGTAAATTTCGAAACCCAAAACGGAAAGGAAATAAACCATGTTTACACCGTATTACCGTCCGCGGCGTTTGCGGCGCAATGAGAATATCCGTCGCATGGTGCGCGAAACGCATTTGACCGTCAATGATTTTATCTATCCCTTATTTGTTGTGGAAGGCAAGCAGGTTAAAAATCCCATTGCTTCCATGCCTGGCAACTTTCAATTGTCCATCGATCTTTTGGTGGAAGAAGTAAAAGAGGTTTACCGCCTGGGCATTCCGGCCATTATTTTGTTCGGCATTCCCGAACACAAAGACGATGTGGGCGGCGACGCCATGAATGATCAGGGAATTATTCAGCGAGCTGTCCGTGCCATTAAGGATGCCGTTCCGGAGATGTACGTGATTACCGATGTTTGCTTCTGCGAATACACCAGTCACGGCCATTGCGGGGTAGTGGTGCAGGGAGATGTGGACAACGATTCCACATTGGAAAATCTGCAAAAACAGGTTATTACCCATGCTCGTGCCGGAGCGGATATGGTGGCACCTTCGGGCATGATGGACGGTATGGTCGGAGCCATTCGCGAAGCCCTCGATGAGAACGGGTTCGAAAAAATCCCCATCATGAGTTATGCCGCCAAATATGCCTCCGCCTTTTACGGCCCCTTTCGTGATGCGGCCGAGTCTGCACCGCAATTCGGCGACCGTCGTACGTATCAAATGGATCCGGCTAACGCGCGTGAAGCTTTATACGAAGTGGATCTGGATGTGCAGGAAGGTGCGGATATCATTATGGTTAAACCGGCATTACCCTATTTGGATATCATCCGGCGCGTTCGTGAACGCGTAGATTTGCCTGTAGCAGCCTATAATGTCAGCGGCGAATTTTCCATGGTTAAAGCGGCTGCCCAATTGGGGTGGATCGATGAAAAGCGGGTGGCCTTGGAAATGCTGACTTCCATTAAACGGGCCGGGGCGGACATCATTTTAACGTATTATGCCAAAGATGCGGCGCGCTGGCTGAACGGCTAGGAAGGAAAATAAAAGTGAATTTTTGTCGGGTGCTCTGCAAATCTTGAAATTTAAGGTTTTTTACCTTAATTGCTAAAACCGGGTAGGGAATGAAAACGTTAATAGGGGAGCCCAAATATGCCTGAAAATGCGGTCTCTTACACTGATGATTTTAAACAAATCGTCACCATGATACAAACGGCCCGGGCCAATGCGTTTGCTAAAGTGAATGCCGAATTAATCAATCTGTATTATGAAGTCGGCAAATTTGTCTCCTTAAAAGTTTCCAATGCCGAATGGGGTGAAGCGGTTGTGGAAAAACTGGCAAAGTTCATTAAGGATAAACACCCTGAAATCAAAGGATTTTCTCGCCGCGGGCTTTACCGTATGAAGCAATTTTACGAAACTTACAAAGACACGGAATTTGTGACAACACTGTTGACACAAATTTCCTGGTCGTCTCATCTTCTTATTTTGAATAAGACACAAACAATAGAAGAAAAAGAATTTTATCTCCGCTTAATAATTAAGGAAAAACTTTCTGTGAGGGAACTCGAAAGGCAATTAAACGCTGCCGTTTACGAACGTTCGCTTTTGGCTCAAAATGCGGTAACATCCCTGCCCGCTCATTTGACTGATGAAAATATCTTTAAAGATACGTATGTATTCGAATTTCTCGATTTACCCCACGACTATTCAGAAAAAGATCTTAGAAAAGCACTGGTTCATCATTTGAAAGATTTTATTCTCGAATTGGGTAAAGGCTTCTCGTTTGTGGGTGAAGAGTACCGCATCGAGGTGGGTAACCACGATTATTACATCGATTTGCTGTTTTTCCATCGGGAACTACGCTGCCTGGTCGCCGTGGAATTGAAAATCGAAGAATTCCAACCGGAATTTATGGGCAAAATGAATTTTTATTTGGAAGCCCTCGATCGCGATGTAAAAAAAGCGCATGAAAATCCCAGTGTTGGCATTTTGCTGTGCAAAGGGAAAGACAGGGAAGTGGTGGAGTTTGCCATGGCCCGCAATATTTCGCCCACGTTAATAGCCGATTACGAGACCAGACTCATCGATAAAAAGCTATTGCAGGCCAAATTGCATGAATTGATTTTGTTAGAAAATAAAGTTCGGGAGATGGGCGCCACGTACAAAGCCTGAAAAGAAGTGCATCGGAGATATTTTTCTTAGAATGAGATTCTTCTCGGGGCAGAGCAAAGGATGGATGGAAACGATTTAAGAAATTACGGGTCAGGAAAAGCAATCCGTTCTTAAGCAAAACAGCTGCCATTTATCCTTAGCGTTTTACAAATAACGAATTTCTCGCCTATGCTTTAACTCATTCGGGCCAGGTTTGAAAATATTTTTAAATTTTGCCGCACTGTTTTAAATTGGCTCTTGAGAAAAAAATATTTAGAAGCAGACAAAAAAATGTAATTTGAACATGAAATTTGGACCCAAAAGAGAAATAGGACGGGAAAATGAGCAGAAGTAAACAACTTTTTGAACAGGCTAAAAAACTGATGCCGGGTGGAGTCAATTCGCCGGTGCGCGCCTTTCGCAGTGTACAACTCGATCCTTTGTTCATTGCTTCGGGAAAAGGGAGCAAAATTTACGATGTGGACGGCAGGGAATACATCGATTTTGTGGGTTCCTGGGGACCGCTTATTCTGGGACATGCCCATCCGGAAGTGATTGAGGCTTTAAACAAAACGGCGGAAAAGGGAACCAGCTTCGGTGCGCCGACCGAATTGGAAATTTTAATGGCGCAAAAGATTGTCGAAATGGTGCCATCGGTTGAAATGGTTCGCATGGTGAATTCCGGAACGGAAGCGACCATGAGCGCCATCCGTTTGGCCCGCGGTGTAACCGGGCGTAGTAAAATCGTCAAATTCGAAGGTTGTTACCACGGCCATGGAGACAGCTTTTTAATTAAAGCCGGTTCCGGCGCTTTAACTTTGGGCGAGCCCAATAGTCCCGGGGTAACAGAGGGATTGGCCCGCGAAACTCTTACCGCCCAATTCAATGATGTGAAATCGGTGGAGACTCTTTTCGATCGATTTGCCGATGACATTGCCGCCGTTATTGTGGAACCCGTTGCCGGAAATATGGGCGTTATCCCTGCGGAGCAGGGCTTTTTGGAAAGTTTGCGCCGGCTTTGTGATCGGCACAATGCCTTGTTGATTTTCGACGAGGTGATGACCGGTTTCCGCGTTCATCCCGGTGGAGCACAGGCACTTTACGGTGTAACTCCCGATTTGACCACCATGGGCAAGGTGATCGGCGGCGGTTTACCGGCTGCTGCCTATGGGGGCAAAAGGGAATTCATGAAGCAGGTAGCCCCGGATGGCCCGGTGTACCAGGCCGGTACCCTGTCCGGCAATCCTTTGGCCATGGCTGCCGGATTGAAAACATTGGAAATTATTTCGCAGCCGGGTTTTTTTGATGATCTCAATCGAAAAGCCGATGCGTTTTTTAATGATTTAAAGTCCTTCATTGAGAAGGAAGGATTGCCTTTAAGTGTCAATCATGTGCATTCCATGGGCTGTGTGTTCTTCAAAGAAGGTGGTGTGCACAATTTTAATGAGGCCACTCAATCCGATACGCAAAGGTTTGCCCGTTATTTCGCCGAAATGTTGCAGCAGGGCATTTATTTGGCTCCTTCCCAATACGAAGCCATGTTTATTTCGGCCGCTCATACTGAGGAAGATTTACAAGTTACTTTTCATATTGCCCAAAAAGTTCTTAAACAATTATTTTGAGAATACGACCGGTTTGTCCTTAAATACGGGTTCGGGATTTAATGTTTCCCGAACCCGTTGTATTTTCTGAATTAAAATAAGTTTTCCTGCGAAAGATAGCGTTCTCCCGTATCGTAATTCATCGTTAAGATACGTAGGGTTTCATTGCGCTTCTTTAGGATTCGGGCCACCGCTGCCAATGCGGCACCGGTGGAAATCCCCCCTAAAATGCCTTCTTTGCGCGCCAGGGCCTTCGTAAAAGTAAACGCCTCCTCTGCGGGAATCATTACGATTCCATCCAGCAGCTCCCGTCTTAATACGGAAGGAACAAAACCCGCACCGATGCCCTGAATTTTATGCGGGCCTGCGGAATGTCCGCTTAAAACAGCCGACTCGGCCGGCTCGACGGCAACAATTTTAAGTTGCGGAAAATGCTGCTTTAAAACCTGTGCGATGCCGGTAATATGGCCGCCGGTTCCCACACCGCTAACAAAGTAATCCAATCCGTCCTTAAAGTCATTCAAAATTTCGCGGGCTGTCGTCCGGCGATGGATGGCCACATTAACCGGATTGTCAAATTGCATGGGCATCCAGGAATGGGGCAACTCGGCGTGTAGCGCTTTGGCTTTTTCAATCGCTCCTTTCATGCCCTGTTCTCCGGGCGTCAACACCAGTTTCGCTCCGTAAGCCGCCATTAAACGGCGCCGTTCCATGCTCATGGAATCGGGCATTACGATTATCAAGCGATAGCCTTTTACCGCAGCCACCAGTGCCAAACCAACGCCGGTATTTCCGGAGGTGGGTTCGATGATGGTACTTTGCGGCGTAAGAAGCCCCTGCTTTTCGGCCTCTTCTATCATGGCCAGAGCGATACGATCCTTAATACTGCCGCCGGGATTGGAACGCTCCAATTTAAGCCAGACCTCTTGATGTTCAGGGAATAAGCGCTGTAAGCGCACATGGGCGGTTGCCCCGATTTGCTGTAAAATATTTTCTATCTTCATGAGAGATTTCTCCTTAATTAAATGTGAAACATAATCTGGTTTTCAATGATTTTTTTAGGCCGAATCCGGCTTTCGAAACGATTGTACACAATGGAATACGGTTCCACACTTTGGGTTAACCAGACATTTCCGCCGATAATACTATCGTGTCCGATGACGGTATTGCCGCCCAAAATGGTGGCATTGGAATAAATGATCACATTGTCTTCAATGGTAGGGTGACGTTTGGTTTTTGCCAGTTTTTTGGAAACGCTTAATGCCCCCAAAGACACACCCTGATATATTTTAACATGATTGCCGATAATGGTCGTTTCCCCAATGACAATTCCCGTACCATGGTCGATGCAGAACGAGCGCCCGATTTTAGCTGCCGGATGAATGTCGATCCCGGTTTTGTAATGGGCATATTCACTGATAAGTCGCGGCAAAAGAGGAATTTGTAACGAATGAAAAACGTGGGCCATGCGATAGGCGTAAATGGCGAAAAAACCGGGGTAGGCCGCGATAACTTCGTCTTCACTTTCGGCCGCCGGGTCGCCCTGGTAAATGGCCTGTGCGTCCAATATCAGTTGATCGAAAATTTCCGGTAGATAATCGAAAAAACGGGCTGCCGTTTCTTTGGGCGAATGGCTTATTTTTTCTTGCAGCGGTTCGAGCAAGCGGATCAAAATATCTTGTAGTTGAGCCAGTTCTTTTAAAATTTTTTCAGGAGAAGCGTACAACGGTTTGTCTTGAAAATGGGGGAATAAGACGCGTAATAATCCGTCAATAAACAGACGCACTGCCGGAATGGGCGGGAAAGCATTTTCCCGTGTATTTTGGATGGCGTAAAGCCGTTTGGCGAAAAACGATAGTTGATTCATTTTTGTCATCCTTTCCGAAAAATGAATAAATAACATTAAATAAGCCCTATGCTAAAAGCAGCACGGACCGGTTTAATTACTGATTAATGAAATCTTGGCTTAAGAAACAGGCGAAATATTTCGTTTAAGCCAAAGAAAATAAATTACGAATATGTAAATTTGGGAATATTAAAAATGAAGTTTTAACAACAGAAGCTACACAAGGGGGAGATGGTGGAGAGAAAAGCATTAAGGGATAGCGGGTTTTTCCTTGCAACCGCTAAATATCTGGTAACCGGCAAAAGCTTCATATCTGCCTCCTTGAAAATAGTTGATTCATAACCGACGCTTGCCAAAGGAATTTGCGCATGAGAATTTGAGTTTTTTCACACTTCCATTCCATTTAACAAAACGTCTCATTTATTGGCACAAGTATAGTAAGAAAAATCAGGGAATGCAATTTTTTTACCTGTGCAAAGGGGCGACTCATCCCCATTTTTATTTTATTTTTGTCTTTTTTGGAAGTATTTTAAGCAAGGGTTGGATCACTAAATAAACAAACAAACAGTGGTAGCTAAATGATAGTTTTGTTGAAAAATTTTATTCCCGAAAAAGACAATTTAGTTATCGGGCTGATGTCGGGAACTTCCTGTGACGGATTGGATGTGGCGCTTGTTGCTCTAAAGGAATTGCAGGGAGAAACACATTTTCGCCTGATCGCTGCAAAGAGCTTTGACTATCCACGCCATTTGCAGGTTTATCTCAGAAATTTGCCACAAGTGCAAAAGGATGCTCTTTATCAAATAAGCCAGACCAATTTTTATCTGGCCCAAATCTGGGCGGAAATGATTCGTGAATTTCTGAAAGAAAATGATTTGACTCCGGAAGACCTGACCCTTATTGCCAGTCACGGTCACACCATTTGGCATCAGGGGCAGGCGGAAAAATTTATTGATCGCCCGGTTCGTTCCACCTTG
This sequence comes from uncultured Caldithrix sp., assembly GCA_964532875.1. Classification (GTDB taxonomy): domain Bacteria; phylum Calditrichota; class Calditrichia; order Calditrichales; family Calditrichaceae; genus Caldithrix. The sequence goes on from CAZHIZ010000040.1 coordinate 23,294, forward strand.
CAAATAGGCGATCCTGCAGTGCTTGCCAAGTTAACGAGTGTTCCGGTGGTCGGTGATTTCCGCGTGGGCGATATGGCCCTGGGTGGGCAGGGAGCACCGTTAATTCCCTATTTTGATTTCGTCTATTTTTCCCGATTTAAGAAAAACGTATTGGCCATCAATTTGGGCGGCATAGCCAATTTTACGTTCATTCCGGCCGACGGCGATTTGGGTAAGGTCATCGGATTTGATACGGGGCCGGCCAATATGCTGTTGGATTTAGCGGTAAACGATTTATTTAAAAAGCCTTTTGACAAAGACGGGGAAATTGCC
>CAZHIZ010000041.1:0-20049 GCA_964532875.1 uncultured Caldithrix sp.
AACCTTCCCTATGAGGGAAGGTGCCCGAGACGCCAAGCGTCGAGGGCGGAAGGGTACAAAATGGAAATTAGTTGAACGGTTGAATCGTTGAATAGGAAATGTTTCGGCAGGTTGGTGTGCATCCGCGGAATCTGCGCGCAGAACTATTTCCTGCAAATCGATGTGTCATTTCGAGGAGTTCCGAGGATCGGAACGACGAGAAATCCCTTTGTTATTCCGAGCAGTAAACCCCAAAAGCTTGCAAGGAATTCCTCTTCCCGTTTTACGGGACGGAATTACAGGTTGAACGCGGGTATCCTTCCCTTTACCATTTACCACTTAACGATCTACCTATTTAACCGATCACCCATGTAACTTTTTATTTTGTATTTACTCCTCAAACCACGGCCACATACGGGCTTCCGCACTTTTGGGATATTCCTCACGAATACGGCGCATGATGTTGCGAAACAATTTATTGTCGAAAGTTTGTAAATAGTCAATCATGCCCACACGTAACAGCAAAGTCGCCGCGCGGGGGTTGTCAGGAAATCGCTCCAAACCGTCCTTCAAAATCTCTTTGGCCTCATGGTAGCGTCCGCGCGGAATGAGATATTCGGCTAAGCCCAGGCGCAGGACAACACGAAAATCTTCCGGTTCCAAAAAGCCGGGCAGGGAAAAATAAACTTTGCCCTTGTAATCCAGCACGTAAAATGACGGGGTCCAGACGGCGGAAAGCAAAGATCGCTCTTTGCGGTCTTTCAGAATATCCAAACGTAAAGGAACAAACCAGTCATGTAATTCCTTCTTAATTTCGCTTTGGGGGTAGGTTACGGCATAAAGTTTACGACAACCCGAGCAGGGCTCTCTATGAAATTGCAAAAACACAGGCTTGCGTTGCTTTAGTGCCTCGTTTAACGCAGGTTGCCAGGCAAAAAACCAACCGTTCCAGTCCATTGTCGGGTTCATTCGTTTACCTTTCTATCTATTTTTGTTCCGATAGGGCAAAGCCGATTACACATTGCCCGTTTTCACGTCTGGCCAGGCGCTCTTCAAGACGTCGCATGTCATCCGGATATTTGTTCTTAAAATGTTTGGCGATTACATTGAATTGATCCCGCAAGCATTCCGAAGCATCGCTATTGAGTCGATAGTAAATCCATGTGCCTTTACGCTCCGAGACCACCATACCGGCGTTTTTCAGTACCGTCAGATGGCGCGAAACCTGGTACTGCGGCACCAACAGGGCATCGGTCATTTCACAAACGCACAACCGTTGTCCGCTTTGAACCAAAATGTTCACGATGCGCAGGCGCGTCTCATCGCCTAACGCTTTAAAGACTCCCAAGAAATCCAAAGCAACTCCTTATCTGGAAATATGCGCAATTAAACATCTAATTTAAATTTTAATCTGCTAAATTCAAAATTTTCTTATGGATTATTGAATGCGTATCACGGTAATAGAATCAAACTATTAGGACAAAATGTATTAATTTGAAGCTCTGTTGATGGTTTAATAAAGCGTGAAAACTTAAAATAAAAAAATTACAAATGACTAATCTGTTAATTGAATAGGAAGTGGGACCTAAGCTACCCAAAATACAAACTTACCTGCTTATCCCAGACAAAAATATTAACTTTAGCCGCTTTTTTTATTGACCGGGATTTCCCAGAGTTTCTACTCATATTGCCAACTTAAATATTAGGTAAGAGCTTTTTCCGCCTGACTTAAATAAGAACATGAGTTTAGTCTTTAACTTAAAAATTAAGAACCGGCTTATACCCGTTGCACAATTAGTTTGCACTACCTCCAAAACGAATACCGATTTTCTTTAACGGTTCCAAAGGCGGTTCCCCGCCAATGAAAATAAACACATAATCGTTGGGTAGGGTTTGCAAACCAGCCTCAGTCTTCACGACCACGCTATCGCGCCGGATTTCGTGCACATGAGAGTTAAATAGGATTTGTATTTTGCCTGATGCAACCAACGGTCGAAGCCGCTCTTCGTTTCTTTTTTTTATTCGAAAAAACGTATCTTTGCGATAAGAAATTGTAATCGTATTGCCCGCCTGTTGGGCCAGGCCTATGGCGGCTTCTACGGCACTATCGCCGCCACCTACAATTAAGATGTTATTATGTTGATAGGTTACGGCATCCAACAGACGATACATCACTTTGGAAGAATCTTCACCCGGTACATTCAGTTTACGTGGTGTCCCCCTGCGTCCCATTGCCAGAATAACATGACGGCTTTGATAGCTTTCTTTTTCGCAAATTACCTCGAAAATTTCATCGTGTTTGCGAATATCCTTTAATTTATTGTTTGTGCGAATAGGTAGCTTGTATGTCTTTTGCATGTCTTGCCAAATAGATAGTAGTTCTTCTTTTAAATATTCTTTTTTACTTAATGTGCCGTACAACGGTATCTCTACCGGTCTTGTTAAGACCAATTTCTTTTTAGGATAATGCAAAATGGTACCGCCTGCTTCCTGCCGATCAACCGTAACAAATGAAAGCCCATGTTGTTTGGCCGCAAGTGAGGCACTTAAACCAGCCGGTCCCGCTCCGATGATTACAATATCCAAAATTTCATCGTTTGCTTTGTGTCGCGTATTCGAAGCAATGTAATCTACCACGGCCTTACCCTGAGAAATGGCATTACGAATAAGGGCTAATCCCCCTAATTCACCGGCGATGAAAAGTCCCGGAATATTGGTTTCGTAGTGCTCGGACAATAAAGGAATATCATCTCTTTTTTGAATATCCCCTAAACCCACTTGAATGGCGCCGACGGGGCATGCTTCCGCACACATTCCATGCCCTACACATTTTAAGCCGTTAATGATGGTTGCTTGACCATCGACAATGCCCAGCACGCCACCCTCCGGACAGGCCTGAACACATGAACCGCAACCGATACACAGCAAAGTGTCAATATGCGGATATTGAGCGATGGCTTTATCGGCACCAAGACGTTGTGCCTTTTGTTTGCGCTGCTCGTCTCTTTTTTGTAATCGCCTGTATTTTAATAAATAGGGAGTTACAATAACGATGGCAATTAAAAGAGTTGCCCCCCAAATAAAAAACGATTCCATTCTCTTGAAAACCTCCTATAAGCGGTTGTAAGCGGACTCAAAAACCTTTGAAGTGTTAGGGATATTTATCAAAATCGATACCCGATTTCCGCGAACAGCCGCGTACCGTGTAAATCATTGCCCCAATCATATTCATAATCAAATGAGGCATATAGTTGCATTGGTAATTCCAATTGGCTGTTGATTCGCACCCATTGATTTATTCGCCTGCCCCCGTTCCGCTTGAAAGTGTAAAAATAATTGCCGTAATTAAGGCTAAGATAATGTCCACCGTGGAATCGATGACTAATGCGTAAATTAGGATTTAAACCATTGGCGAAAACATTATCAAAACCGACAATATTCAAGAACAGAGTATTACCGGAACCCCAAAATCGACGTTTGCTTACGTTTAATCCGTAATTGTAAGTGAAACGAGCGGCAGTCTGTCTATCACGAACACCAATGTGTATCGCCAATCGATAATCTTGCCATAGGCGAAGATAGCCGCTTAGACGAATTCCTTGGCGCATGGCTTTATCAAAAATACTATCGGCAATGGTACGCGTTTCATAGGTGTAATAATTTTTACGATTATCGTAACTAATAGTTACACTTGCCTTTCGATTGATGTCATATCGTCCGTTTACATATAAGCCGCTTATACTTAATGCTTCGCCGGCCCGAGCTTTACGCCAGGCACGATTTACATCCAATTCGAGTTGTTGGTAAAAATGCCAATGTTTTCCATGATCGTAACTGCCTTGTAAAAATAAAAACTCACGGCTAACCGTCTTCCCGTGATATTCGCCGCTAGCAGCCAAGGTAAAAGCTTTGCGCACCTCTCCGTAACGGCCCTTGAGATAGCGGATAAAAACACCGTATTTTTGTATTTCCAGTTGCCAATTGGATGTACGCCAATCGGGTTGGGTGCCTCCGAACGCGCCCGCATACCAGTAAGGGCGTATTTGCGATTGTAATAAAGCACCGTCGATGTAACCCACACCGCTTAATACATTTGAAATAATTCGTCCCAACTTAAATTGCAAGTCGGAACCGGATGGCCGGTAGGAAAGTGCAAAGCGATACAGACGATGTTGCCATTCGTTTTTTGGTAATGTTCCCAAAAAACGGCGTCGATGGTTGTAACGGGTTCGAAAGCGCATTTCAAAATTAATACCTGGCGTCCACATATTGTCGATACGAACACGCAAACGTACGGTTGGTTGAGAAAAATCATACTGGTGGCTTTTTAAATCGGAAAAACGGTAATATTGTAGCGATAGGTATCCGCGAACGCGTGAAAAAGATTGTTTTACTTTTTGTGCGGGAGCGGAAGCGTTCGATAGATGGGCGATTCCTGTCGTTCGGTTCGCTTTGTTTGGGGAGACCTTCGATTTTTTCTTAGTATCCGACTGAAAAACGGCAAGATCGTTTTGGTGGATTCCATGTTTATTTTCGAGAGCCAGACAAGAGGCTGAATGACTGGCTAAATAGTCCACTCGAATGGTGGAAATATAATGTCCGTTTCTGAATACACGTAATGTATCGCCAACCTGCAAACCGTCATCGCGGCCTCCGTTAATATAGACATGGGTTGATGACAGATAAACGATTGAAAATTTTCGAGCGGTTTGCGCATGCAGGCTAATCGTAAAAATAAACGTAAACAACAAAAGTGCAAAAAAAGTACGCATTAATCGCCTCCCTTACCTTGTGCATGGCAACTGTAACAGGCACTACTTTCATATCGATAATTGGCAACCTCACGATGCTTTCCGTCTGTTGAAGCACGATTGTGTTCATGACATCCGGCAAAGCAGGAAAATTGCGAATAATCATTACCCGCTGTATGGCAGGTGGTACAATTATCCCAAACACCGGCGTGTGTGCCGCTATAGATAGGGAAAAACTCTTGGTCGTGTTTTTTAAACGAAGCCGGACGCCATCCCAAAGGAGAATGACAATTTTCACAGACCAAACCGAAAGCAAGTACCTTGTGGTCGGGATTGCGAGTGGATTCGTAATCCGCCCGATGACAATCGACGCAATTGGAACGTAAGCGTGTCCATCGTCCCTCTATTTCGCCGCGATGGCAATTTTCGCAATCCAATTGTTGATGTTTGCCTAATAATTGAAACGACGTATTGGCATGGGCTTTATAAGCATCGAGCACAGTCCAGTTCGCAGTTGTATGGCATAAACTGCAATCTTGATACAATCGGCCTTGATGGAAATCCGTATGGCAACCTCTACAGGTTGCAGGTGTATTGGAAAAGTCTTTTATGGAATGGCAATCCCGACAGCCTAACTTTTTGTGTTGACCGGAAAGCTCAAAACCGGTGCGGCGATGGTCAAAATGAATTTTTTGCCAGCTACTTACGACATGACAGGCAGTACATTTAAAAGATAAGTTCTTATGAGGATTCGTTTCGGCTACTGCCAAACCGCTTAGAAACAATAATAACAAAACGATTTGCCTAATCACCGCCTTCCCCCTCTCCCGTGCCATTCGGATGGCAACTGTAACAAGCATTACTTTCATACACATAATTGGCTACTTCTCTGTGTTGATCATCGGTTTTGCTCCGATTGTGTTCATGACAGCCGTCGAAACATGAAAATTGCGAGTAATCGGCTTGGTTTACATGACAATCAGTACATACATTCCACTCGTTCTTATGCTTTCCTGAATAAATCGGGAAGTACTGGCCATCGTGATCCCAATTGGCAGGTGACCAGGCGGTTGTTGTATGGCAATCCTGGCAAGTCGTGGGAAATTGTGCCCCGCGATGGTTGGGATCGGTAGTGTTGTCGTAATTTTGCTGATGACAACTGACGCATTCGATGGGTGTATTGGTGTAGCCGCTCTGGTGACAGGCGATGCAGACGACAGTTTGATGAGCTCCTGTTAAAGGAAATTTGGTTTGATTGTGATCGAAAGTAGCCGGAGACCAGGCAGAGGCATTATGGCAGGTAGAGCAATCATGGCTAAATTGATTTTTTACATGGTCCGGGTCATTGACCTGCTCGAAATTATTTTGATGGCAATTGTAGCAATCTGTCGGTGTGCCGGCGAATTTTCCATTTATGTGGCAATCGGTACAGACCGCCGTTTGATGTGCACCTGTTAAAGGAAAATTGGTTTGGTCATGGTCAAAAGTCGCCGGAGACCAGGCTTGTTGAGAGTGGCATTGCATACAATCATGCGAAAATTGTCCCTGCACGTGATTGGGATCGGTAACCGCAATATAATTTTTTTCATGGCATCCGTAGCAATCGCGAGGCAAGCCGCTCAACCGGTTTTGAATATGGCAATCCGTACATTTAACTCGCTTAAAATCGGCATGGGCGCCCACCAAAGCAAATCCGCTGATAGCGAGATGGTCAAACGGACTGCTTTCCCAATTTTGAATGGAATGGCATTGTTCGCAGGAGGTGGGAAAGCCAAATATTTGATGGTCCGGATCTTTGGTTCTATTAAAATCGGCTAAATGGCAGGTAACACATTCCTGGGATATATTGGAATATCCGCTTGAATGGCAATTATTGCATTCCAATCCGGCATGCCCTCCTTGTAAGGGAAATTTAGCCGTATGCGTATATTGCGCCGGACGCCAACCATTTGTGGCAAGCGAATGGCAATGTTCACATTGTAAACTAAAACCGGCTTTACGGTGCGCCGGGTTGATTGTTTGACGATAGGTTTCCAGGTGGCAACTGCTACATTCCACCCGCTTTAAAGCATATTCATTTTTTGCTTCGGTTGTGTGGCAGGCTTGACAATCCAATGCGGCATGCGCACCGATTAATGGAAAACGCATTTGCTGATGAAGTTCGTAAACCTTTTGACGGTTTTCCCAGCTCCATGTATTATGGCAGCGTTGACATTGATGGCCTAATGTTCCCTGATGGATATCCGTATGGCAGTCTGCACATTGATTGCCCACATGACTGAATACCAGATCTTGGTGACATTGGCGGCATCGTACGGTTTTGTGGGCACCGAGTAAAGGAAAACCGGTTGAATTATGATCGAAACGGATGTCTCGCGGTTTTACATGCCAACTTTCTGTATTATGACAGAGTGCACACTTCATTTTGAAGTTTTTCCCATGGACAGGAGCCGATACCTTCTGGGCATGTAACGGAAACATGGAAAATAGTAAATAGAAACCCGAGATTGCAAAGAAAAATTTTAAACTCACTGGGCCTTACTCCTCCCATGGCATGATTCACAAGAAATATCCAGTGGTTTGTAATGTACTAAGTTGACCTGACCATAACGTTCTTTATGATGGCACTGGGCGCAAGGTACGTTTCGATGTGCACCGGTCAATTTAAATCGTGCCATACGGTTGTGATCGAATTTTTTTGCCTGCCAGCTTTCCGGTGTATGGCAACGTTCACAACGAACAATGCCGTTTGAATCGGTAAATTGACCTCCGTGTGCATCTTTATGGCAACTAACACATCCTGTTTTAAGACCCGCTAAATGGATTACTCCCGCTTGATCCGCTATGTGGCATTTCCCGCAAGCGATTTTTTTGTGCTTACCCAGTAATGGAAAATTTGTTCTGGAATGATCAAAGTTAATAGTGTGCCAATTTTGAACCGTATGACAAACAGTACAAACTTCTTGCTTGCCCGGAGTTACCCATTTTCTAAATTCACCATTGTGTTTGTCTTTATGGCAAGTTTGGCAACTCAAAGTGGTAAATTGAAATTTTCTGATTTTTTGCCCCTGAATTTGAACCATTTTATGGCAATCATTACAGGCAACCGCCAGATGCGCACCTTTCAGGGGAAAGCGACTTTTTTCATGTTGTTTCAAAGTAAAAGTAGATGGTATAAAACTTTGTTCCGTATGGCATACTTCGCACCGACCTCCCGAAGCGGTTTTATCAAATTGACCGAGATGCCTGTCCTGGTGACAATCTTTACATTGATTAAAATGTTGGATTTTGAATGTTTTTTTCGAATGATGACATGATGTGCACGCTAACGTACGGTGTTTACCCCGCAGAGGAAAGGTGGTCAGATCATGATTAAACCGTGTCTTATTATATTGTTTCCAGCTTTTTGTTGTGTGACACGTGGAGCATTTTTTACCAAGTTGGCCATTGTGTATATCGTTGTGACAGTCAATGCAGTGTTTAAAGTTTTTTATTTTGTACACAGCAAATAGTTTATTTTTGGGCTTTTGTTGATTCCCGGTAGGATGGTGACATTGTGAGCACTTGATCTTTTTGTGCCGGCCGGTAAGCGGAAATTCGGTTTTTTCGTGATCAAATCGGGATGCCGGTTTCCAACCCTTCATTGTGTGGCAACTCAAACACTGTTTGTTTTTAAACTGTCCGTGATGTTCATCCGCATGGCAGGAGAGACATTTTTTATCCAAACCCAAAAATGTATGTTTTAAATCCTTTTTATTCTTAAGTAAATCCGATTTTTCAATGATAAATTTAGCCGTATGGCATTGACGGCATTTCAGTTTTTTATGCGCACCTTTCAGGCGGAAACCCGTAAGACTATGATCGAAACGGTTCTGGCCGTTTTTCCAGTAAATTAATGGCGCCTTGCGTCCTTGGTGCTCGATATGGCACTTTTGACAACGAGCATATTCGGGATGTCCATGCAAACCGCTTTGCGAAATACGTTCTTTACGAATTAATGTGTGACAATCCAAACATTTTTCTGCAGACAGACGTTTCCCAGCGGGATGGCACTTGGTACAATTTTCCACACCTTCTAAAAACGCATGGGATTTGTGTAAAGGCCCAGGAGAAAGTTGGGCATAGAGCGGAGAAAAAACCGCTAAGAAAAACAAAATAAAAACGTTTACTCTTAAAGAATCCATTGATATCCCAACCAAATGGCTATTCCGACATGTATGAACATAATTAAATACATAAGAATAGCAAACGGTTTATGAAATACATGCCAATAATGAAAATAGCGATGAATATGAGTCCAGAGAGCAATACGGCGTTCCAAAAGATCTCTTTGTAGAATGAGAACGATTAATTCGCGCATCTGTTCGGGTGGTAAACCAAATCGTTTGCTAAAATGACGGGCAATGTGTTGCCTTCTAAAGCGAAGAAGAAATCCTGATTGCACAATCCGCCAGATTAAAATGCCAAAATTCGCTTTATTGTCTGTTTGAGAAATCAAACGCTTTTTTATATACTCGGTAATATCGGTATCCGCTGGTGCATATTGTTGTAATTGATCGTTGATTTGGCGTTTCAATTTTTTTACATCTTCCAAGGTAAGTTCTGCTCCCTTGATATTACGGGGAATTTGCAAATATAAAAAACGTCCCACAATTCCGCTAAGAGCCACGGCAATCATGGACCAGAAACTAATGGCGACCAGACCGTTTAATTTGAAAGTAGAATGCAAAATGATAAACAACGGACCCACAAGACCAAAAAAAATGTGAATATCCAACCAACGTGGCAGCGTTCCCCAATTGCTCATGAACCTGAGACGTTTTCGAGCCGAATAGGACAGCATTAATATCAACATACTCGAACCAAGAATGCCAAAAAAATGTCCGTGGATACCCCCTGGTTTTAGTTGATTGTACAACGGGTTTCGAATACGTAAAGCCAGTGGAAGGGTATAGTATTGCCAGCCGTTTAGCAAAAAATAAAGGAAGCTGCCAACGGCCCCCGTGTACAAAGCGATTAGAAGTATCACAAATTGCGGAGATCTTTGCTGCCGAATGCGCATATTTGAGTATTCCTTTGAATTTTTCCCTAATAAGCCTTGCTAAAATGACTGATTTTTCAGGTAATCCTTTTTATCGACCCGAGACGGGATTGGCATTTAATTTTTTGTTCTGCAATGAATGTGATTTTATCCCCAATATACGGACATATCCATTTTAAACTTTGATAACAAATCTTAAGCGTTTAGTTTCTTTAAAATTAATTTAAAATTTTTATTTCAAATTCGATTTAACTATAACCATTATCGAATTTATTTGCAAAAAATTAATGTAGCCACGTAGGTGGCTTTGTTGCCGCCTAATCTATCATTACAATTCAGGTGTCCAAAAAACATTCCCAAATAGGACACGGTTAATTATCTTTTTAAACAAAAAAAAGAAAAAAATATTTCGAAAACAAGAGGAAATACAAAAAATTTTTGTTTAATTTCTTTATCGATGAAAAGGATATGTATTAGGATGAGTTAATGGATATCCAATTTTTATTCGGTTACTTCTAAAATGCAAAAAGGCGGCTCAAAAGCCGCCCCGAACCCCGAACTTTGGAAGTGGACCCACGAAGGAATTTAAGGTAAGCGCCTTTCAATCCGTGCGTTCGTTGGCTAAATTTTTCAGTTTTCCTTCCATTAAGGCCGTAACGGCCTCTTCAATCCAAACAATGTCCGTAAGCATCACATTTAAACCGGCTCGCCTGAAACTTTCGTACGCTCCTGCACCCATGCCGCCGGCAATTAAAACATCACAATCGCCAATCTCGGCAGCCATACCGGCATGCCGCCGATCGGCATCGGGCCCGAACCCGTGACGCCCCTGTGCATCTTCCTGCGTGTGATGATGCGGTTCGGTTTGCTCTTGCTGCCGGGCAAAATGGCCCGTGCCCCGTTCCCGTAATTCTACGTTTTTAATTTGATTATCTTCAATGGTGTAAATTTTGTAATAGCGCGAACGTCCGAAATGTTGACTGACGTATTCGCCGTCATTGGTTACGATGGCTACTTTCATATTTGTTTCTCCTGTTCTTGCCTGATGGTTGCTATTTTACCGTGTTTCCTTTTGGGCGCTTCTTTGTTAAAACGAATCCTGAATTTTTTGCAGCCAGTCTTTCGTTACGGCCGTGGCCAAATCGATGATCTGAAAAACACGCTCGTCTTCAATCTTGAACAAAAGCGTTGTCTCTTCCTTGAAGGCACTGACCAAACCCACGTTACGCAACATCATCAAATGACGGGAGACGACCGAAGGATCCAATCCCAGAGCGGCGATTATTTCCTGAGAATTTTTGGCTCCGTCTTTTAGTAAGTTTAAAATGCGTAAACGTTGATCGCTGGCCAGGGCCATAAAAAAACGGCTGCGTGGGTCGGCCATGGGCCCCATCATGCGGCCGCCCATTTTCATTCTTTTTGGCATTTGAACTCCATATTGCAATTGCATTATTGTGCAATAAAATAGCAAATTTTAAGGCCGCAGGCAAATGAATTTTTACCTTTGTCCGGATTCGCTTGAAAAATCTTTGCAAAAATCAGGGTCTGCTTACAATATTAAATTTAAATTTGCATTTTAGATTAACATATTATTATATTCGCAAACACGAATATAAAGAAAGGAAGGTCATGGGCTCTTACAACGTTTCCGAGTCGGATTTGCAGAAGCTGGCTCGTTTTTTCTACGTCTTTTCCGACGGCACCCGGCTTAGAATCATCCTGAGCTTACTCGACAGGAAATCACGTTGTGTGAATAACGTGGCGCAAACCTTAGGATTAAATCAACCGACGGTTTCTCAGCAATTACGCATTCTCAAAGATGCCGGTTTGGTCAAAGTGGAACGCGATAAACAATTCTTTCGCTATTCGCTTGCGGACGAACATGTGGAACAACTCATTCGCATCGGTCTGGAACATATTGCGGAACAAAAAGGAGTGTTGGCATGAATTATCCCTTTTTGTTTTCTCCCTTGCGGGTAGGAAGCTTGATTTTAAAAAATAGAATTATTTTTCCGCCCATTTCTACCAATTTTGCTTCGATCACCGGTGAAGTAACGCCGGAATTGGTTTACCATTACAAACGGCGGGCGCAGGGCGGTGCCGCCATGGTTACTCTGGAAAATATGTGCATTCGTTTTCCCGATGCACGTCACGGTACCACGCAACCGCGTATTGACGACGATTCGTTTATTGCCGGTTTAAGTCGCGTGGCCTATGCCATTCACGCCTACCACAGTTTGGCCTTTATGGAGTTAACCCATCCGGGTCTGTTTTCCAGTTTAAAATTATCGGGGAACAAAACGCTCCTGGCGCCTTCCGCCGTGGATTTGCGGCCGGATGGTGTGATTCCGAAAGAGTTGAGTGAAGATGAAATTTTGGAAATTGCCGAGGATTTTGCCCGGGCGGCTCTTCGGGCGCAAAAAGCCCATTTCGACGGAGTGGAAATTGAAGCGGCACACGGCTTGTTGGTCAATCAATTCCTTTCTCCGTTGACAAATAAGCGGAGCGACCGCTACGGCGGTTCTTTTGAAAATCGCATGCGTTTTGCCGGATTGATTATCGAGCGCATCAAAGCCTTGTGCGGGGAGCGGTTTACGGTCATGGCGCGCATCGGAGCGCAGGATTTTGTGGCGGGCGGTGTGAGCATCAAGGAAGGAGCCAAGATAGCCAAAGCTTTTGAAGAAATGGGTTATGCCGCCGTGCATGCCGATGTGGGGTTCGGTTCCAAAGAAAAACGACTGGAACCCATGGGCTACCCCGAAGCCTGGCGGAGCTACATGGCCGAAGCTTTTAAGAAAGAAGGCCTGAAAATTCCGGTCGTGGCTGTGGGCATGATCCGTAATCCGCAGCAGGCGGAAGCTATTTTAAAGAACAATGGCGCCGATTTGATCGGTTTGGGACGTACCTTAATTGCCGATCCCGATTGGCCCCTGAAGGCTCAGATGGGGCGGAGCAAAGAAATAAAGCGCTGCATCGGCTGCAGCGAGTGCATTAAAGCGCGTCACGATGAGGGGACAGCCATTCGCTGCGGTGTAAATCCCACGGTCGGATTTTTGGAAGCGGATGAAATGCTGATGCCTGCTTTGCCGCCTAAAAACATTTTAATTGTGGGGGCCGGACCGGCCGGTCTGGAAGCCGCCGTGACCTTGAAAAAAAGAGGCCACAGGGTAACCATCTGGGAAAAAGAAAACCGTATCGGAGGGGCTCTGGCGCTCGGGGCCATTCCGCCGGGCAAAGAAAAGATCAATTGGCTGATTGAGTATTACGAATACATGATTGAAAAATGGGACATCGCTTTGGAATTCGGAAAAGAAGCCAGTCTGCAAGCCATTCAGGTTTTCAAACCGGATGTGGTCATTTTAAGTCACGGGGCCGATTATGCCGGACCTCCCATTCCCGGTTTGGATGGTAAACATGTGCTCTCGTTCCAGAAAATTTTGAACCGGGAGGTGGCTCCCGCTAATCAAAAGATTGTGGTCGGCGGCGGCGGACTGGTTGGCTGCGAAACCGCCTTGCATTTACGGGAACTCGGCAACGAGGTTACCATTGTGGAAATGCTGCCGGAAATCGCCTTGGGCATGGAACCGATCAGCCGCAATTATTTGCTGCGCGAGCTTAAGGAAAAAGGAGTGCGCATCAAAACGGGTGCAGCGGTACAACGGGTGGAAGCGCAAAAAGTAGTGATCGGCAGTAATGGGAATGAAGAGGCATTGGAAGCGGATTTGTTCATTACGGCCTTTGGCGGGCGTTCCGAAGCTTCCTTGTATTTACAAATTAAAAAATATTTCGAGACTTACCGTATCGGCGACTCGGCACAACCGGGTAAAATTATCGATGCCGTGCGCAGCGGTTTTGCACTCGCTAAAATTATTTGATTTTTTCGTTACCAATGAACAAAAAAAGGAGACCATAAATGGCCGATTCGGCACAATTTAAACTGGGATTTTGTCCGACCATGGCGGATATGGCCGTCGATTTGAAAGGGAATAATGAGTTCGTTCAACTGTACCCCTTCGGTAGCGCAGCCGAGGCGCTTTTTTATCTAAAACAAAAGGCCGTTAACGCCATCGTAATCGGTCGTTTGGCCAAAGAAAGAGAACGCTCGGCGCAAATGGAAATGCACCCTTTGCAGAAGGAAGGCTACACATTGGTTTGCCGCCAAAAAGGATTCATTGAATTTGACCACATCGGCAAATTGCACGTGCACACCTATTTACCGCAGCAGTTGGTGCAGGAAAAATTTCCCGAATTGAAACAAGTTTCCTATTATGCCGACAAGCATTCGGCCTTGCAAAATTTAGGCGATACGGAAGTGGTTTTAATCGATTGGCGTGATTTTGAGGAAGACTTCGAACTGATGATTCCCGTTAATGAGAGCGGAAAAATCAAAAAATACCGTCTGCCCGTTCTGTATTATTTAAAAGAAAATGCCTCTCAGGTTCGTCAGCTTCTTGGGGCCAGAGAATAAGGAAGGGCTCCGGGCGATGGGCGCTCCATGGTTTAAGCGTTTTTTATTTTAGTGCGGTACAATTCGTAAAATGCGCTTTTGATTTCATCGCGCACGCGACGGAATACGGCCAAAACCTCTTCTTCCGTACCGCTGGCTAAGGCCGGGTCTTCGAATCCGATGTGCAAACGATTTTTAACCTTGCCCAAAAACACCGGACAGGTTTCACGGGCGTCGTCGCAAACCGTGATGACATAGTCGAAAGAATCCTTTAAAAATTGATCCACGCGCTTGGGTTTTCCCCTGGAAATGTCGATGCCAACTTCGCGCATGACCTGAATGGCTTTGGGGTGTACCTCAGCCGAAGGATTCGTACCGGCCGAGTAAACTTGCAAATGCGCATCAAATGATTTCAAAAATCCTTCCGCCATTTGACTGCGGCAGGAATTGCCGGTACAAAGCACCAGAATTTTAGTCATACCCGCTCCTGAGTTTGTGGGCTGTACGGTTCGTAAATGGGCGAAATATACGGGAAAATGACAAAGTGCGCAAATGAGATTGCGTCCGGACTGACGGAGTAACTTCCTGAGCTTTTATTTTTCTTAGCCGGGAAACGATTTTTCGGTCTTACCAAACCCGGCAAGCCAGCACTAAAAAATATTTTGCCAAAAAATGGCAGGAAATAATTTATCAGGTACTATTGAATTAGGGAAGGAATTTAGGGAAGGGTAAACCCACGTTTACCTTTAATCTTTAATCTTTAATCTTTTGTCTTTTTTGCACCCTTTCTGTCTTCGACGTTGCGTCGAAAGCCGCATCTTCGATCCGTCAAAAGCCGGATTTTCAATTCGTCAAAGGCCGGATCTTCGATCAGTCGAAAGCCTGATCTACGATACGTCAAGGGCCGTATCTTCGACCCGTCGAAGACACCTTCCCCTCATAGGGGAAGGTACGATGGGTGTAGGTATTTGCTCGTTATTAAAAATAATTGCGAATTTGGTAGATATCCTTCATCAAATTTTGCAGGGATGGACGGGGTGGGTTCTTACCGGCCTGTCATTCCGATCCCCGCGAAGCGGGAAGAGGAATCCCTTGCAAGCTTTTGGGCTTACTGCTCGGAATAACAAAGGGATTTCTCGTCGTTCCGATCCTCGGAACTCCTCGAAATGACACATCGATTTGCAGGAAATAGTCCCTCGCGCAGATTCCGAGGATGCACGCAGACTTGCCGCCCCATTTTCTATTCAACGATTCAACCGTTCAACTATTAAAACCCATCCCGCCCTCGACGCTTTGCGTCTCGGGCACCCTTCCCTACCGAAAGCGGCAGGGAAGGGAAATTCCATCTGTGCAATTTCCACCTTTGATAAACATGATTTTTTGAACCTCGTAAAATTCTCTGTTCCACCAAACCGCCACAGCTCCAAAGTTATTCCCCTATTGAATTTGGGAAAGAATTTAGGGATAGGTAAACCACCGGATTCCTTTTTCATTTTTCTTTTTTCTTTGTTTTTTTGTCTTTTGTCTTTTGTCTTTCCAAAACCCATCCCGCCTAGGCACTGCGTATAGAGGAAATAAATGCCCGTGGCTCTAACGAATTTGTGCTATTGTCCAACGTTGGGGCCCCCTCCTTTCAAATTTTGCAGCGAGGGGCGGGGGTGGGTTTTGGTGCAAATTTCACAGATTCGGCTACTGCCGCACCAGTTCTCCCGCCTTTGTCGGATCGAAGATTCGGCTTTTGACGGGCCAGTTCCCAGTTCCCAATTCCCAATTCCTAACCCGGCAAGCTAGCACTAAAAAATGTCTTGTTCTTATCAGGTCAACAGGTACAATAACTTGGCGGGCCCATGGCAGGATTGGCCATAATGACCGTTGCGTTTAATTACGGCCTTCTCTTTGTAATTGTCGTTTACTGGCATGTTCTTCCTTAAAATCCGCATTAATGAAAATGTCGCCGAAATGCAGAAAAGCCGCTCGGGAGAGATCGAACTCGGGAGCCTGACAAATACAGATTTTATCGCTTTCGTAAAACGAGCGGGCAATGCCCAGAGCAATAACAAACCGTTCATGATCACAAAAAGCCAGTAAACGTCCCCGCATGCTTTGCACGGTGTAGCGTTCCGGCAATGAACCGCAAAGGGCCAGATGATTTACTTCCAGTACACGAATTTCCTTTCCGTCGAAAAAGGCGCGGTATTTGGCTTCCCGGTTTTCTTTGCGTACGGGCATGGATCGGGGGCGCACGGCCTGCGAAATGGGCAGGTGCTCCAGGCGAATCGTGGTGAATTTTTGCAGGGCGTTTTCAAGGCGTTGCAATTCGGACTCGCGTTGCAGGAGAATAACGGTATCGGCCCGTATCATTTCGATCAGCGAAATTTGGTATTCCAGGGCCTCCTGTCCGGCTACGTAACCTGACGAGTCGAAAATCATACATTGCGCACCGCTCTTTTCCATTTTTTTCGTTAAACGATGCAGGGCTAAAAG
This sequence comes from uncultured Caldithrix sp., assembly GCA_964532875.1. Lineage (GTDB taxonomy): Bacteria > Calditrichota > Calditrichia > Calditrichales > Calditrichaceae > Caldithrix. The sequence goes on from CAZHIZ010000041.1 coordinate 16,703, forward strand.
GAGCACGGCCTGTTTACGATGGGGAGAAGTATCGCCGATAAATCGGCTGAACACATGTTCGGGCTCTTTGGCGCCCGTGGGGTAAAAACCGGCATTCACCGTGGTTGGGAGCCCCAAAGTCGATTGCCCGGGATCGGCATCAATGAAAGCGGTCGGTTTAAGTACGGTAAACGTTTCGCTCAGAAAGCGGGCCAGTGTGCTTTTTCCGCTGTCGGGCCCGCCGACAATGTAAATACGCTTAGCTTCCGTGCTTTGCAAACGTTCCAGTAAGGCATTCCATGAAGGTTCGACATACATCATAATATGGCTCTTTCACTGGTTTGACCACTATAAATATAAAACAAAATTCGGCGGAAACGTATTTTTTTGTAAAACAGGCAAAAGCAAAGTGATCTAATTTATTAATTTATTTGGAATTAAATCCGTGCTTGATGTGGGAGCATCTCCTTACAATGCGTTTTTTCGGGCTAAAATTAATCGATTTTTTGCGAATGCAAACTTCGTGTGCCTCATTTTAGAATCTGCTTTATGAGACATATTTGCATCATCTTGGAAATAAAGGGAAAAATCAGAAACGTCCATTTTCATCTTTTTCCGGCCTTCATACTAATTTTTGCATGGTAAATGACGACATTAAATAAGTGTTAATTGTATTTGGTTAGATACCATAAAATTTTTTAGTAAATTGTGAGATTGGAGTAGATTTTAACAAAAAAAGGTTTTAAATTTTATTGAGTTTTTCTTTGTATCATCGATCGAGTCCATTACCGTGAAAAAAAGTTTTTTTATTTTTTTCTGTATTTTCTTATTGAATTTTATCTTGATGACGGGAAACGGGCAGGCTCAGCTATTGCCCATTAAAACGTTCAATGTCCAGGACGGTTTACCACAATCCCAAGTTACTGCCATTTTGCAAGATCCGTCGGGTTTCCTTTGGATTGGTACCGATGACGGCCTGGCAAAATTCGACGGATTACGTTTTCGCAATTACAATGCCCACAATGGATTAAGCGGAAATAAAGTAACCGCTGCTTACCTGGACGGGGACAGTTTGATTTGGTTTGGGCTGAATCGTTCCGGTATTTCCATTTACCGTATTGCCGATGATACATTCCAAAAATTTGTACGTAACGATTCGTTAAATTTGCATCGGATTACCGCCATTTTACGCGATAAGGACGGGGTGGTTTGGATTGGCAGCGACCAGCACGGATTATTTCGCTATGACGGTCGTTCCATTTGTAATTTGAAGGGGGAAGACGGCATTCCCGACGGGCATATTTCTTTTATTACCACAGGACCGGATTCCAATTTATGGGTTGGCACGGGACATGGAATCCTTGTTTTTAATCCCCGCCATTACCGCAAAGCGCAAACGTTTCATTATATTACCACAAACGACGGTCTGGCCGACAATGAAATCGAAAATATTTTATTCGATCAAAGACATTACGTTTGGATCGGGACGCGCCGTAAAGGTTTGATCCGCGCCCGCTTTAAGTCAAACATGCCGTTTAGACTGTACGATTTTAGGGTGTTCGATAGCAACGATCATTTGCCCGATAATTGGATTCGTACCATCTGCAAAGACCATTTTGGCAATATTTGGGTGGGGACGGCAAAAGGTGCGGTACAAATTTTACATCCCGTATCCCAAAGGCAGCGGTTTTTTTCGGTAACTACCGAAAACGGATTGGGCCACAATACCATTGATGTTATCTTCGAAGACCGGGAAGGATTAATTTGGTTCGGTACCTGGGGCGGAGGCTTGAGCCGATACAAAGGAAAATATTTTGAAACCTACACCACCAGGCAGGGCTTACCCGATAATGCGGTCTGGGGAATTTATGAAGATTCCATTCGCACCTTCTGGGTAGGGACTGAAAAAGGATTGGTCGGTTTTCGCGAGAATAAAAAGCTAAACAAATTAACTTCCCGTTATGTCTTTTCCAAGGGGAACGGTTTGCCTTTTGATTTTATTTTGACGATTGAGGGGGATGGCCGCAATGGCTTGTGGTTGGGCAGTTGGGGAGAAGGACTGGCCTATTTTCAACCCTACAAAAAGATAATGAAGCATTACACGGTACGGGACGGCCTGCCCTCGAATTATGTGGTTTCCATTAAGCGGGATAATCGCGGGAATTTATGGATAGCCACACTCTATGGCGGAATTTCCTATTTTAATCCCAAAAGCGAAACATTTACCAATTATAACAAACAAAACGGTTTTCCTTCGAACAAGATTAACTTTATTTACAAAGATCGTGAAGGCAACTTCTGGTTTTTAACGAAAGATGTGGGCGTGGTGCGTTTCGATGGTAAAGGATTCCGTGTTTTTTCCGGCCCGCATAAAAAATTGGCCTGTGGTGTAACCTGCATGTTTCAGGATACTACGGGCAATTATTGGTTTGGTACATCTTCTAATGGAGTATTGATAATTAAGCCCGGGTGGGGCGTTATTCACCATTTAACCGAAGCCGATGGTCTGGGTGGTGATAACATTTTTATTTTGGCGCCGGATTATCGCGGCCATGTCTGGATCGGCACTAAACGCGGCTTAGACCGTTTTGATCTGCGGGATTCGACCCTGGTTCATTACGGTTTTTCGGACGGATTTCTTTGCCTGGAACCGGATCAGAATGCCTATTTAAGCGACAGCCAAGGGCATTACTGGTTCGGGGGAATCGGCGGTGTCACACGCTATTTACCGGAATACGATGTTGTAAAAAAGATATTTCCCAAAATTGCTCTGGATAAAGTAGCTCTCTTTTTCGGTGAGAAAAAAATACCGTACAATCACCATTTAAATTACAAAGATAATCATTTGACATTTTATTTTACCGGGCTTTCTTTGCGGGATCCCGGAAAAATAAAATATGCGTTTAAATTACTGGGATTCGACAAGAATTGGTCGCCTTTAACGGCCAATCGTTTCGTGACCTATTCCAATTTGCCGCCGGGAAATTATGTCTTTATGGTGAAAGCCCGCAATGCGCAAGGCGTTTGGAGTAAAAATCCGGCCCTTTTTTCCTTTACGATCGAATCACCTTTTTGGATGCATTCCTATTTTTTTCTAATCACCATCATTCTATTAATGGCTTTAGTTTATGGTGTGTTCCGCTGGCGTACGCGAAACATACAAAAGCAAAATATTCTATTGGAACGAAAAGTAAAATCGCGTACGGCCGAATTGGAAAAGATTACCCGCAATTTGAAAAAAGCGTATGCTTCATTAAAAGAGAGTGAAGGTAAATTCCGTATATTGACCGAAACGATGAGTTCGGCCGTTTTTATTTATAAGAGCAATCAATTTGTTTATGTAAATCATGCCACGGTCGTTTTAACCG
>CAZHIZ010000041.1:20149-23399 GCA_964532875.1 uncultured Caldithrix sp.
ATTTATAAGAGCAATCAATTTGTTTATGTAAATCATGCCACGGTCGTTTTAACCGGATATTCCATCGATGAATTGTTAACGATGAATTTTTGGGATATCGTACACCCGGATTTTAAGGAGACCATCCGCCAACGCGGATTTGCCCGACAAAAAGGCGAGAATGTACCTAATCGATACGAATTTAAAATCGTACGCAAAAACGGGGAAGAACGCTGGATCGATTTTACGGCGGGTACAATTGAATTTGAAGGCCAACCGGCAGCCATCGGCACGGCTTTTGATATTACCGATCGAAAAAAAGCCGAACAGGCGGTAAAAGAAAACGAATTGCAACTTAGAACTTTGATCAATGCCATGCCGGATATTGTTTGTTTTAAGGACGGGCAAGGACGTTGGCTCGAGGCCAATGCATTTGATCTGAAACTCTTTGAGATCGAAACGATCCCCTACAAGGGTAAAACGGATTCGGAATTGGCGCCCTACAGTCCTTTTTATCGGGAGGCGTTTTTAACGTGCGAGGCAACGGACGAAGAAACCTGGCAAAAGGGCACGCTGACCAGAAATGAAGAAAAAATACCACAGCGGGACGGCAGTTTTAAGATTTTTGATGTGATCAAAGTGCCCATATTTAACGAAGATGGTTCGCGCAAGGGGTTGGTTGTTCTGGGGCGCGATATTACGGAGAAGAAAAAGGTGGAACAGGCTCTTCGTGAAGAAAAAGAACGATTGAGCGCCATTTTGAGCAGTATTCACGAAGGATTAATTGCTACGGACGAAAAATACAATATTTTGTTTTTGAACCAGTATGCGCGTGAATTGATCGGGCAGGATGAAAAAGAAATTTTAAATAAGAATATTGAGGAATTAAACATTATTCAGACCTCTTCTTGCCGCAAAATGGATTTGCAAAATATTAAAGAGACCTTGCAAAAAGGAGAAATTTATCATCCCGATCGATTGGTAGAAATCGATACCTCCGACGGCCGCCATTTGTTATTGGATGCCACCTGTTCTCCCATTGTGAATCCCAACGCTTCCAAAAAAGTAAGCGGAGTCGTTATCACCTTCCGAGATGTCTCGGAGCAGAAAAAGCTCGAGGAAGAATTGTTTAAAGCGCGTAAGCTGGAATCGCTGGCTATTTTGGCCGGTGGACTGGCGCATGATTTCAACAACATTCTAACTGCCATTATCGGGAACTTATCTTTAGTTAAATTGCGCTTAAACGGTACAAATTGCCCATCCAAATTGTTGGACTTACTGGAAAAAGCGGAAACCGCCTCCTTGCGTGCGCAGGGATTAACCCAGCAATTGCTGACCTTTTCCAAAGGGGGCGCCCCGGTTAAAAAGGCCTCCACCATTCAGGAATTGATTTCGAGTACGGTGGAATTCACGTTACGCGGTTCCAAGATTCGCTATGAAATGATCCTTCCTTCCGATCTCTGGGCCGTTGAAGTGGATGAAGGTCAAATTAGCCAGGTGCTTAACAATTTGACCATTAATGCCCTCCAGGCCATGCCCGAGGGAGGCAAATTTTATGTGCAGGCGGAAAATGTGCGACTCGAGAACGACAGTTCGCTTCCTTTGCCGGCCGGTAAGTACGTGAAGATTTCTTTGAAAGATACGGGTTCCGGGATTCCGCCGGAAATTTTGCCCCGTATTTTCGATCCCTATTTTACAACCAAGAAGAAGGGGAGCGGGCTGGGCCTGGCTTCCACCTATTCCATTATCAAAAAACACGGCGGCCATATTACGGTAAACTCCGAGGTGAATAAAGGGACGGAATTTGTCTTTTATCTTCCGGCTTCCGATGCGCGGGTCGAGGAAAATAAAGACGCTCAACGGAAAATAGATGCCAGCGTACAAAATGCCCGTATTCTAATTATGGATGACGAAGACAATATTCGTGAACTGGTCAAAGAGATTCTGCAAGGCGCCGGATTTGAAGTGCTGGAAGCCCGTAATGGACGGGAGGCTATTGACCTGTTTGAAAAATATCGGCAAAACGGACAAAATATCGATTTGGTCATATTGGATTTAACGGTGCCCGGTGGCCTTGGCGGAAAAAAGGTCATTGAAATTCTGCGGGAGAAAGATGACCATATTCGAGCGATTGTCTCCAGCGGCTATTCCAATGACCCCATCATGGCCAACTATCGTGATTACGGCTTTGACGGTGTTGTGGCCAAGCCCTACCAGGCCGATAAACTAATCATTGCCGTGCAACAGGTTTTGAATCAAAAAAGTCATTAAAGCATTTTTTCGTAACGCCAGAAAACGCGTTCGACCACGGCATTAACATAATAAGAATAGAAGCGAATGGGGCCTACCCAGGGAATAATCGATTTTTCCAATCCCCAGTCTTTCATATCTTGCAAGCAGCGTTTTAGCAGTATGCCGCCGATGCCTTTGCCTCTTAAATCAGGGTGCGTACCCATGGGGCCGAACCACCCTGTACCGAAATTGTTGCCGTTGTGAGCCGAAAAGGCCTTGATTGTTCCATCAAGAATGGCAATGTGAATGGCGATGGGTAAGGAGTGATAGGCATTCAGTACTTCATGCCGCCAGAGAGGAAATTCCTCATCGATAAATTTTAACAAAGCTTCACGATCTTCATAGGTAGCCCGTCGAATTTCAATGCCTTCATTTAAAAGTTTGTTTTCTTCTTCCTGAGTGTCAAACGATTGTCCCTGCAGATCCACGGTCATATTGGACGTATCGGCAAAACGTTTAAAACCCATGGTTTCAAAAAAGGCAAGCGCCGGGGTGTAGCGCGGGTCGATGCCGGGCATGAAGTAATTGAACGGGACATCGTAAACACGGATTTTTTGCATGCCCCGTTTTTTTAAAGCTTCTTCCAGAGCCTGGTAAAGTTCGCGGCCGTATCCCTGCCGCCGGTAAGGTTGAGCCACCACCATTAATTTGACATAGCCGATTTTTTCTCCGCGTATTTCACGGGTTACACCGGCAATGTATCCTACCGGTTCATCGTCTACTTCATAAAGAAACACAAGATCGGGATCATAGGTAGGATCTTCCAAAATCTTTTCTCTGAGTAAAACTTCGGTTAATTGGTCGAACTCCATGTGCCGATTCGATAAAGAAAGCATGGCCGGAATATCACTTTCATTAAACTTGCGAATGCCGCTCATCAGTTACCTCCAAGACGTTTTTGTTTACATTGCTTTTTTAAATTAAGAGTGCTTATTGTAATTCGCAAGTTTAAAGCCCGGGCATGGTAATGCATTGGGCG
>CAZHIZ010000042.1:0-13656 GCA_964532875.1 uncultured Caldithrix sp.
CATCGAAGATTCGGCTACTGACGAACCATTAACCTCTTGCCCTTAACGGAAAACGCATCAGAATTCGACTAACGCCAAAACAGTGCCCAGTTCCCAATTCCAAGTTCCCATCCGTCCGCCTTGGGCGGTACCGGCACGGCTAAAAATCTATCAATGCCAGGGGATCAAAATTCTGCTGCAAGGTGATCAATTCCTCCTTGATTTTCTCCAAACGCGCGTAAAGCGCCTGATCGTAAATCAAATCGATACGCTGCAACAGGTCTTCCTGCTCCAGTTTCATCTCCGTTGCGGCCAGCATGGAGTATTCGCCGAACGGCCATCGGAATGTGATCGGTTTTAAAGGAGAGGAATACGGTAAATACACATCACCCAATCTCAATTTTTTAATCCGCCGCCCGTTGCCTTCCTGCTCCGAATGAAACGGGATAACGATGGACGGTTTGGCGCTGAGCAACACTTCCATAGTCGAAGCATAGCCCCCGTGCTGAATGACTAAATCGCTTTGTGTTATGGCCGAAATACCGTCCACCCAATCGGTAAACACGACATTGGCCGATTTACCCTGAAATGATTTTGCCGGTACACTGCGCGCCGTGGAAACAAGCACCCGGAAATCCGTTTTGTCAAAAATACGCAGAATGGCTTCAAAAAATTTTCGTTCATTAAAACGATTGGCGCCCCCGCCGATGGTCACGTAAATTCGCGGGAGATCATTTTGTTCGGCAAAAAAAGGGATTTTTTGTGCGCCGCCGGAAATTTCGGTTAAAGGGCCGCTAAAGACCACTTTCCTGGCATCTCCCTTAATCGGCTCAACGGAAGGCGCGGCCGGAATAAGATAGCGATCTCCTTGCAGCAAATCTTCCGCCTGCCGGATATCCGGTACCGCCAGTTGAGCCAATAACGCGCGGAATGGCGCCAGAGCATCCGGCTTAATCATGGTCGGTTTTTTCTTGAGCCACCAAAAAAAATCGGGTTTGGGAGGATATCCGGCCAGACGCGTAATTTGCACTACCGGCAGGCTTAATTTTTTACCCAGCAAAAAGGTCAAAAAATGCGTATCTCCGATGAGCACCTGCGGCCGGAAACGGGCCGTTATCTTCTCCAATTGCTTAAAACGGCGCCGAACAATCTTTTGCGAAACATAACCGTCACGCGGTACCTGATAGGCCAGCCCGTCAAAAGCTAAAAAAACCGGCGGCTGTTGATCGGCTTCGACCATTTCCACTTTGGGTAAATGCGGCTTGCGCCATTGCCAGCGTAAAAATCGTTCCTTGCGCGTATCGAGCAAATAGGTTTCCAGGCCGGCATTCAAACCGTCGGCATAGTGTTTATTCTCCAGAACAATTGCCACTTGCAATCCGGCGGCTTGCAGGCGCTTTGCCAGATAGATGCAGCGGGACACATGCCCTTTTCCGCCCCCGTGATCACTGGGAAGTAACAATACGCGTTTCATCTTAATCCTCTTCCAATCGTTCGATCGTACCCGTTTGACCGTTCATCCGTACCCACTGCCCGCTTTTCAATTGCCCGGTAATCCCGCTAACGGCGGCAATCATGGGGATACCGAATTCACGGGCAATAATGGCACCGTGCGATAAGGCACCGCCAATTTCCGTAATGATACCGCCCGCCAGAACCATCATGGGTGTCCAGCCGGGATTAGTGGCCCGCGTGACCAAAATTTCGCCTTTTTCAAATTGTGCGCCCTGATCAATGTTCAAAACAACGCGCACCCGGCCTTCCACAATACCCGGGCTGCAGGGGATTCCGCGCAAATGCTCATCTGCGGTTCCGGCTTCTTCTAAGGGAATCCAACGCGTGCCCACCTGTTTAATACGTGCAGGATGCACCATTTCCATCTGCTTATTGCGCAAAAGGCGTCGCTGTTGAATTTTTAAGGTCAATTCTTTTCCCCTAAGCTGCCCCTTTACCAAACGTTGAACTTCCGGCCAGGTCAGGTAAAACACGGACTGGTCATCATCAAAAAAATGTCGGCTCACTGCCACCAAATGCCGCTTCAAGCCGAAAAACAGGCGTACGATTTGCTGTTTTAATAGTTCACGTTCCAAACTGAAATATTGGGCTTTCTTTAAAAGGTGCCGGAACAATTTGTATTTCCAACGGGATTGTTCCTTCAGATATTCTAACACTTTCTGCGTCGCGGCAATGCGTTCTTTTTCCAGAGAACGCAAGCGTTGCTGCAAATCGAATCCGTTTCGCCGGTAGCGCGCATAATTTCGTAAGGATTGTAAAATATAGCCCGGATCTTCTTGCCAGCGCGGGTAAATCAATTCAAACTCATGCAAAGCCCCGTGGCCGTAATGTTCAAAAAACAAATCCAGAGCCTTTCGCAAAGGATCGCGTCTGGGTAAATTGTCCAGCCAGGCCTGCAATTCGTCCACGGTTAATTGTGAGAACTTTTCACGATAGCGATCGTTCCGGCGAATAAACTGTCCGATTTCCCACAAGGCGCGTGCCGGACGCGTGCTTTCCACATCACCGATGCCTTGCAATAAACGCGCGGCCTCTATTTTTTGCGAAGCACACCAAAGTGTGCACAGTTTGTCCAGAGCCTGATAGTAAATTTCGGCAAAAATGGTCACCGAGATATGAAAATTCATGACCTTGGCCGCCCAGCGCAATCGTTGTTTTATTTCCTTCAAGTGCACCTGTGGACTTTGCTTTGGCCCTGTAAATAGCAAACGATCGGGTACGCTTCGATTCCAGGGCCAAATTTTGTAGGGTAACCGCAGGAGAAAAAAAGCAAGCCGCAGGTACAAATAACCCGGTTTTAACAAGGCGGGCAACGTTGTAATTCTTAATTTTTTTCTGGGATTTAAATACGTGCTCAAATAAAAAGCGTTTAATACCTTACGAAAGGCGTTCTGATTAAAATAGACCTTTCCTTCGTACAGAGTAAACAGCGGCTCTTTGGGCATGCGCAGGCCAAGACGACGCAAAAAATAACGGTACGCGCCGTTGGTCATGGGCTGCAAAATACTCCAACTGAAAGGGGTTACCACGTCGGGAATGACTTCACCCACATTTTCATCGCTCCAAATAATGCCTTCCTGTAATGCGGTGATCGGCCGAAACTGCAAAAAATAATAATCCTGCCCGTCAAAAGCCCATTCCACATCAACCGGTTGGCCCACCTTCTTTTCCAGATGTAAAATCAGTTGCACGAAAGCATCGATTTGCGGTAAATCTTTTTCCGCCTGTCGGAAGTCCGCCGTACCGGCCGTTATCTTTTCCCGGCTGAAAACAAGCCGTTTGGGATTGGCCTGACCGTCCACCAGCCGTTGGCCATTACCCGCCACATATTCCAGAATCAATTCTTCTTTTTCCGCTTGCAAAGGATTTTGCGAAAAAGCCACCCCGGCGAAACGAGCCGGTACCATTTCTTGCAAAATAACCCCCATAGCCTGTGCCGGCAACGGTCGTGTATTTTGGCGAACGTAGCTAATCACCCGTTCCGAAAAAAGAGAGGCCCAAACCCGGCGGATGGCGCGTTCCACGGCTTCCAATTGAGGAGGAACATTTAAAACGGTTTCGTATTGTCCGGCAAAAGACTGAGTGTTCAAATCTTCACTGGCGGCTGACGAGCGCACAGCCAGTTCTTGCAGGCCTTCCTTTTGCCATCGGGATAAAAGGGATTTCAATTCCTGCCGGAATGCCTCAGGCAAAGGCATGGTTCCCATCTTTCCGCGCAGTCGGTTTAAGGCTTCAGAGGAGAGATCAGGCAGGGTATCCGGACGGGCCAATGCATTGAATTCTTGCCACAACCCGTTTATTTTCAATGTTTCTTGTAAAGCAGAAAGCGGGACAAAAAACGCGGGCGGCACTCGAAAACCGTGCATTATCAAGTAAGAAAGATGTGCCGCTTTTTGCCCCACCTGTTCGGCCGAAAGATTTTTGGCCGCTTTTAGGATCCATTTAGCCATTTAGAAACATCTCTTCACCAAAAATTTCCACCGTCTTCCCCTGGTCATATCGGGCCAGGTACCGTCGACGCTCATACTTCCCGTTGGTTAATGCATTGCGCAAAGGCCGCAACGTTTGTCGATCCAGCGTAAAAGCGGCCAGCAGCTCCCGTATTTTTTCTAAAGGCTGCAAAACCTTGGGCCATTGGGGTATTAAAAAACGTAAATCGTCTAATAAAAAACTTTTTTGCAATTCGAATTTTTGCGTGCCCCACGGTGTTTCCAGCCGTAATTCCTGTTTACTCAAAACCACTCGCGCATCAAACGTATGGACGATTTCATCCGGCCGCACGCGTACAACCACATGCTTTGCCTTCTCAAAGCGCGGAAAGATTTTACCGGCAATCCACATCGTATCGTTCTGATAAATTTTCATCCAGAGCCAAAAATTCAATTCTTCTTTTAAATTGAACCGCCCCTGATTGCCGTCGCAATAGCCTCGCCCGCTAATCGCAATTTCTTGCCAATCGCCCTTATTTTCGCGGAAACGAAAACGACCGCTAACCTTGGCCAGGGGCATGTAAAGCAACCAACGAAACGTGCGCAAAGCCTCACCTTTCACAGGGAAGCTCAATTCTTTTGCATCGCTCATGGTCGTTTGCGATTCCATGACCAAATCGATGTTTAGCGCTTCGTCTTGAACGCTTAATTTACAATTTTGTGCATTACATTCCAATACAAAGGAGCTATTGGCAATACGTTTTAAAGCGCGTCCCCGGCGTTCGATCTCCAGAGTGTCGAAAGCAAAAATCAAAAATTTATGAAAACGTAATTGGTTACGGTAATAGACGAACACATCGAAAATAGCCACTTCAAATTGCGACATGAAGGGCTTTAGGTGCAAACTAAAGACCAAATCGTATCCATCGGGCTGATGGACATCAAAATACAACCATTCGAATTCTTTACCTTCCATGGATGATCCCTCCCGCTAAATTTAAGGCCGAATGTTGCCCGCTTTCCTTTTGCCTGCAATCCGGCCTACTCAAGGCGTTTTAACTCTCTTTTCATTTTCGGCATTTTCATTGCGAGCAATAGCTTTTTTTACGTTAGGGACATAAAAAAACCCCCGACCGTTTTAAGGATCGAGGGTTTGTGTTTCTTATTCCAGACCCCGTGCGCTTAGCACGACGCCTTTCTTTTTGAATCGGAAGGGATTTTTCACATGCCCCGTTTTCCCGTTGGAATAGTGCACCGTTAACATGGGTTGATTTAAGGCTTTCCGAATCTTATCCGCATCGCTTTTGCCTTTAACGTAAAAAATTTGTGCCACGGGCTTGCCTTTTTTAAGCAATGTTCGGAAACGCACCACATAATCGTCGGTCGAAATATGGCTGATTAACATGCGAATGGCTCGGCGAAAACGCGGATTGGCCGCCTGCGGGAAGGGTACTTCCAGCACCGCCAACTGTTTTTTGGAGTATTTCTTGTAGTCGTTGAATTTTAAATCAACCGCTTTAAATACCAAATGCCGGAATTGAGAGGCGGGAAGTTTCTGAATTTGCGCTTCCATGAAGGCCACTTTAAAGTTTAAATGAACCGTAGTCTTTTTCCCGCGACTGAAATAGATCAATTTACGCCTTTCGATGGCTTGCTTAATTTGCTGCGGAGTAATTTCCTTGGGGTTAAAATAGATCACCGCACGCACCGGCTCACCGAAATGAGTGGCAAAACCGTAAACGCCTTTGGTTTGCGCCAACAACTGGGTCAGATAATACTGGTCGTAACTATCGAACAGTTTATCAATGCCCAGCGTAAGCGCACTCAACGAATCCAAATCCGCCGGCAATTTGGCCACCATCGTATTGGTAGGGGTAAAAATCGCTTTGCGGATGTCTTCAGCAGAAATTTGCGAAGAATCGTAAAATACCTTGGCCGTATGGGACCGAATATACGTCTCCACGCCCAAAACGCCTTTGATGTGTTTCATTTTATTGGCAAAGGACATGGAGCTGCCGTAGCACTTGATGTTTTTAATCCCGGATTGTGAAAATACCGCCGCATGGCTGATTTTATCCTTTGGCCCCCAGGTCAAATTAATGGTTGGCAACTCAATATTCATGGATAAGATGAAAGCCAGTACAATCAAAGCAACCGTTGCGGTAGCGGGTAACCATTTAATCTCTTTACGATTAATTTTAAGCGTATCCTTAATGGGGCAGGCGTATAAACACTCACCGCACAAATGGCAATCGATGTGATCCACCGTATCCATATTGGCCACATCAATGCCCATGGGGCAGGAGATCGTACACAAATTGCAGTCTGTACAATGGTGTTCGGCACGGGTAATTTTAAACACGGGGAAAAACCATCCTTTCATGCGCCCCGCTTCCAATGCAAAACCCAAAACGGAAATGACCGCCGCCGGCCAGACCCAACTTAAATGGACACCGAAAAACATGAGCAAGAAATAGATGGCCAAAACCCCGGCGAACATGATGCCGTTGGTAAATATATTGGAAAGCGCACCCAAGGGACAAAAATACTTGCACCAAAACTGACGAATAAACATGGAACCGACTACCGTTACGATTAAAGCAGCGAGCGCGTACCACAAATACACATCATGCCCGAAGCCCGTTACCAGGGCGTAATATGGATCGTATTCCCGACAAAACAACTCTCCGGCGGTTACCGTAAAATAAAATGTAACAAACAACAAGGCGTACTTAAAAACGCGCAAAAGGCGATCGCTCCAGCCCTGCAAGGTGTAAAAACGGCCTAATTTTTTGCCGATTTTGGCCAACCACTCGGTCACCGTTCCTATGGGACAAATGTAGCTGCAAAAGAGCTTGCTAAAAATAAAGATGCCGACTACCAAAGCCAGCCCCATAAAAATTTGCACTTCCGTCATGCTGCATGCTAACGAATTGTGAACGAAAAACCCGGTTACAGCTTGCAAGCCTCCAAAAGGACAATAGGCTTCGAAATCGGCCAAATAATTGGGATCAAGTAATACACGAAGGAGCATGTAAATTAAAAGAACTAAAATGCTCCACTGCAAGACAATGCGCCACGGATTTTTAAAGCGTTTTTTCGCCATCGCATTTTCCTTACACTTTTTTAACCGAAATTTTCACAAAAAAAGACGAATTAATTTGCGTAAATATGCAATATTTTTCAACACTCATTCTTTTATTTTTTTGTAATTTTTTGAATTGACGATATTTTTAGCATCCAATAATAACCGAGAATGGCGCCAGCAGCATAATAAAAAAAATCGCTCCAGGCAAAGGTGGTGCCTAAAACGACTCGTCCTAAAAAATACGAACGCAAATATTCCAGAAAGGCGGGATGCCAGAGCTGCATTACTTCCAACACATCCGTAAGGCCAAAGACGTAAAGGGCAATTCTCCAAGGCTGCATTCGGGGCAGGAAGAGAAACACCACCAGACACCAAAAAATAACATAGAAAACCCCGCTCAAGGAATCGTTGACCCAGTGAGCCGCAATGCCGTGATAGGCCTTGGTTAAAAAACCGATTGGTGTAATGACAAGAAGTGAGAGAATTACGGCCAATTGATGTTTGCGCAAAAATCCTCCGCAGAGCTTTTATTTTAAAAGGTAAGAACTTTCCATCTTAAATTTTACCGTCATCCGTTCCATCACTGGGCTGCTCATGATTATTCAAACAGCAGATCGTTCAGATCGTTTTTCCCAGTGTCTGTTCTTTGGCGGTAAACACATCATTCACGTATTCCCTGTTCTAAAAATCGCCGGTAGTATTCCTGGGCCATCTTTAAATAAGGACTTTGTTGAACCCGTTGGCGCGCCTGCTCTTTGGCCTGCCGGCGGTGTTCGTCGGGATACATGCTTTTGTTTCGTTGACCGGCAAAAAAACGATCGTTCACTTCTTTTAATTTAACAAATATTTCTTCTTCCCGCCCGGACGGATTGTCAAGATATTGAAATTGTTGATTGAATTTTGCATTCGCAGCCCGAATCAGGGCATTTATATTTTGAACGGCTACGTTAAAATCGGCAATAACCAAATCGTTTTGCACGGAAAGCAAGGCCCGGTGAAAGCGAATGTACGCCTTTAAATACCAATCGGCATTGTTAGAATTCTGGAAAACAAGAAACGAAGCCACGGCCTGTTCCGGCTCTCTTATCAGAAGAATGGCGGGGATTTCCCATTTGCGCGCCTGTAACAGTTGGGCCGGCACATGCAAATGGTGGGCGATTTTGGCTTGCGGATTGGCCAAACGAAAGGCAACCACGGCATACGAATTGGCCGAACGCGGAAATCCTTCAATGCAAATATCGCTATCCGGCCGCACCTTCACGCGGTTAAAGGGATATTTTCGGGCGAACAATCGAAAATAAACCGAAGGATAACAACCTAACCAATTTTGCAGAAAATAGTAGATGTCCTTTGTTTCCATAAAAGATCAATTCATTTCGTTAACTGCCGCAGACGGTTTTGGTAAGTGTGTTATTTGAGAAAAGTCATTTTCCCTTCCCATTGCTGCGATTCGGTTTTAATCTGATAAAAATAAATCCCGGCGCTTTGTAAATTTCCAAAGTCGTCACGCCCGTTCCAGATCAACCGTTGCTCACCGGCAGGCAGCTCGCCCTGCCAAAGTGTTCGTACTTTCCGCCCGCGAATATCGTAAATAAATACGCGCACCAGATTATTTTCAGGTAAATTAAAAAAAATGGCGGTTTGGGGATTAAAGGGATTCGGGTAATTAAACGGAAGACGTGATGTTAGCGGTAAAAAGTCCGAGGATTCGTTCTTTACCGATATGGTTTTTAACAAATGAACGCTCCCGTCATAATCATACGAATAAAGCCTGTACCAAATCCAGGGCGCCTTTGTCGTTAAAGTATCATCAAAAGAATAATCATATCCGCGAGAAACATTGCCGTGACCCGGGATTAACCGTGTATTGATTTGGACAAATGCCTGCGCTTCAGGTAACGTACTATCCCGACTGAAGGCTCGATACAGGTTAAAACCGTAATTATCAACTTCACTTTCGGTGTGCCAGCTAAGATGCACGCGATTTTGAATCTTTTGCGCTTGAAACGAAGAAAATTGCACGGGTAATGAATAATCGCCGTTTTGTGCAAAAACAAGAACGCGATACACGGTAGGCGTTTCGTTAGCATACAATTTCAGCACATGATTACCCGCCGACAGCGTATCGCGGATCAAAACGGTTTTCACATCACCGTGCAGGCTATCGCCTTCAAAACCGTAGTCTCCGGCCCAGCCATAATCTGTATTATCCAGTTCAATTCGCAATTCGTCATCATCCGTACTGTCGATATCGGCATTTTTGTAATCCCAGCCCGGCTCGTCATCGGCACTGGCACTCACATAAACGGCAACAGGCCCGTCGTCACAGCTAAATGGCAGCGACTTCCACAAATAATTGCTACTGCCTTCGGGAGCGGTTTCATTAAGGGTCGTATCCAGAACCATAGCCCCGGAGCCACTACTCAGCACATTTACGTCATACAAAATTGGCGTGGCCTGGCTGTACACTTCTATCGTGTGGCTGCCGGCAGAAAGCTGGGGCGTAAAAACAAGCGTTTTGGGGTGCCCGGCATCGGAATCGCCATTCCAACTGTTGGCATTGTCATAACCGTAGTCCGTTCCGTCAATAACCAGTTTTAAATCGTCGTCATCGCCATAGCTACCCAAATTTTCGGCTTTTGCCGTTACGATGACGAATGTATTTCCACCATTGGTATCGAATGAATAGGATTTCCACAGACCGTCGGAGACTCCGTCGTCAATTTCACTTTCATAAGATCGCAAACGTAGAAAATCCGTTGAATTAACCGGATTAACCGTGTAACTCGGGTCAAACCCATTCTTCCGAATTTCCACAAAATCCACAATAAAACTACTGGTACCGATCCACCCATTGTAAAAAACTTCGATGGTATCCTGAAGTCCCTGATTCGTCCGATCGATGAAATGATAAACCAGATTGTCATTCCAGCAATGAAATTCATAATCTTCATTCAAAATAACCGGCGTTTCAAAATCATTGGGCGTAATGTGCTGGACTAACGTGCCGTCCACATAATGATCGTAATAAGCTCCGTCGGTACTTCCCGAATAGCGTACCAAACGATACGTATGCCATTGGGTATTGTCAATTGAATACGGGGAAACATCCAAATCCGTATGCTTATCGTTCTGATCATTGACATCCCGTTCTGTCCGCGCCCGCCACCATGTTTCGTCGGCTGCCCAGGTGGAATCCGGATCCGGCTTTTGTTCCATGAACCAGACACTCTGGTTTATGGTGATGGGTACACCTTCCGAGCGCCAACTCCCCCAGCCCCGGCTGCCGGGCGGCAAGGCATTTAATGTTTTAATGCGAATACGGATATCCAGCACCATCCGTTTATCATAAATACGATCGGTTACCGAAGAAAACCCGACATTTTCCATCCCGCTGTAATCGCTTTGCAATCTTCCCCCGTTTGCCCCGTCAAGAGGATTCACCAAATCCGCTTTCAGATAACCGCCATTTACGGATAGTTGATGCTTTGTGCTGTTGGACGGATAAATTCCCACTTTCCACCAACTGTGCAAACTCGTACCGTCAAAATCATCACGTTGTAAATTGGGAATGATGTACGTTTGTGCCAATAAAAAATGAGTGCTTAAGAATAAAATCGATAGGACTATTCTTCTGAACATAAAACCCCTATTATTTTAATAACACAATTTTTCGAATGCTTTGACGGTTTTGAAAGCGCAATCGACAGAAATAAACACCCGAGGCCTGATCAGGCGCAGCATGCCATTGCGCCTGATGCGTACCGGCCGGCAGATATCGATCCAAAATTCGATCTACCAAACGGCCATTCACATCGTAAACGGACAACTCCACTTTTCCGGCCCGCGGGATTTCGAAAGGAATGGTGGTTGATGGATTAAAAGGATTGGGGTAGTTCATGCCCAATTTGAATGTGTGGAGCACCATATTTGTTGTGCGCAGGGCACTGGTGCCTTCTTTGTTTTCCACATAAACGATTACATTGTACACGGTCGGAGTTTCATTGGCATATAATTTCAGCGTATGGGTACCGGCCGGTAAATTTTGCATGATCAAAATCGTCTTACTGTCGCCGAACAACGTATTGCCCATCATGGCGCTGTCCGTACCCCAGCCATAATCGATGGAATCCAGCATAACGCGCAATTCGTCGTCATCGGTGCTGTCGATATTATCGTTCATGTAATCCCAGCCCGGCTCTTCGTCGGCGCTGCCGCTGATGTACACGGCGGCCATCCCGGAATCACAATTAAAGGTAAAGGTTTTCCAAAGATAATTGTTACTGCCGGCAGGGGCCGTTTCATTCAATTGCTGATTGACCACCACATCACCGTTGGGCGATTCCAGCACGGTGGCATCGTAAAGAATGGGAGTAACCTCGCTGTAAAAGCTCAATTGATGCGATCCGGCAGGAAGCACCGTATCAATGACCACGGTTTTGGGCTGCCCGTCATCCGTGTTGCCGTCCCAGCTACGCGCTGTATTGTAACCAAAATCGGTGCTGTCCAATACCATCTTCAAATCGTCATCATCATCATAATTGTCTAAATTCTCCGCTTTGCCCGTGGCTAAAATCAAACAACGTCCGCCGCTCACGGTAAAATCATACGGTCCTTTCCACAACCCGTTTTGCACGCCGTTGTCAATCTCATTAATCACCTGACGCAGTCGCACCGGCCCCTGTGGCGGTACCGTGTGCCCGTATTTGTAATGCCCTTTCATTATCTCCACAAAATCGACGATGAAGGTACAGGTGCCCAACCAACCGTTGTAATACACTTCGATGGTATCGTTTCCGGAATACACATTTTGCGTGTGATGGTAAACCAGGTTGTCGTTCCAGCAGTTAAAACCGAAATCCTCGTTTAAAATCCCGCCTAAATCATCCGGGGTAGCATGCACCAAAGGATCCGGATTATCATCCACATAAAGCTCGTAAAATTCCCGTCCCTGGCGGTAAATACGATAATAATGCCACTCCTGATCGGAAACCGGCGGAACGGCTTTTACCTCGTTTGATTCGGAAACACCGCGTGAAATGCGCCCGTACCACCATGTTTCCTGAGGAGCCCAATCGTACATGGCGGTATCGGCCACTTGTTCCATGAACCATGTGGCCTGATTAATGGTAATGGGCACGGCTTCCGAATGCCACAATCCGTAGCCCCGGCTGCCCGGCAGAAGAGGTGTTAAATCCTTAACGCGAATGCGCACATCGATGGTATCGTCCTTCCCGTAAACCATCATGGAATAGGCCGTGCTAAAGCCGATGTTTTCCATGCCTTCCCCGTCGGAAAGTAAAGGACCTCCGGTGCCGCCGTTTAGCGCATTGTTTAAGTTGGCGATAAAATAGCCGTTGGGTACGGCCCAGGTGTGATTTACGCCCCAAATGTTGACCGTCCACCAACTCTTTAAATCTTTGAAATCATCCCGCTGCAAATCGGGGATAATGTAGGTTTGCGAAAAAGCAAACACGATTAAACTTAAAACGATAAGTACTGACTTCATGGATATCACCTAAGGTTTTTTAACCATTTTTAAAATAAACCGAGTTAAAAAATTATTTTTAATAATATCGATGGAATACAGGCGTTTTACAATGATTTGAATCAATAATAACCAAAAATACGGAAAATACTCGCATGCTAAAATCAAATTGAGCCCCACCGGCAATAGTACCGAAGGATAGGCATGATGTAAAAATTGCACCACATCTTTTTTTTGCGGATCGAACGGATTGCGCTGCCGCTCTTGCGCATCCCGCATACTTTTGGCATAGTGCACAATAAAAGCCACTGCGTAAACGGCGATTAGCAAAAAGAAGAAAATCTTCAGGCTCAGGCGGTCGATGGGCAAAACCCAACTTAGACGCAATAAGATGATCAACAATAAAACGCGTTCCGTGTGCAGCGAAGCGTAAAACAAACTTTGAACTTTATGATATCCCTTTTGCACAGCGAATGTGGAAGTTCCCGTCTCCAGATCGTTCCGATAGTCGCTTAGTTGGTGGTTCACATCGGAAGACAAACCGCGGAACAGGATGTAAAGAACCAACAGAACCCCGTCCGGCCAGCGATTGAAATCAAACACGGCAAAAATAATGAGCAGGGGCAGAACACGTTGAGCCATGACCACAAAAATAATTCCCCATGTCCCCCGCTCTTTTAGCCGGATCGGTTTAAGGCTGTAAAACGTGGCAATTAAAAGCCACAGGCCGGCCCACAAAAGAAAATAAGGATGCCCCCAGAACGGCAACGAGGCAAGCACGCTCAAGGCCAAAATAAGGCCGACCGCCCAAAGTGCCTGAATTTGCGTATCGTTTTCAAACGTATTGGATTTGCCGTGCAAACGATCCAATTCCCGATCGGAAAAATCGTTAATCAAATAGCCGTAGGTGGTGGCGAATATGCTGAATAAAATCAACAGGATAGCGTCTGCGACAAAGGCAGCATCGTAGCGTTTATTAATCAGGGCAATGTAAAAAAGCACAAATAAATTTTCGAAAACCGCATTGTAATTAAGCACAGCCCAATGGCGCCACCCGAGGTATTTTGAAATCCACTTTAACATAGTAAATCTTCAGGTTTAATGGTGGGGTTTGGTTGAATGGGTTATTGGTTGAATGGTTGAATAGGTGAATGGGC
>CAZHIZ010000042.1:13756-23334 GCA_964532875.1 uncultured Caldithrix sp.
AAAAAACATTATTGCGGCCAACGAATCAAAAAAAGGCGCTGCAGGCAGGGATGCCCTTCTTTTTGAAGCGAAAGACGGTATTGACCCGGTTTTAAAGTCCCGCTGATTATTTGTGTTTTACAATCCCCGAAGATCCGGTTACCGCAAAAGGTGATCTCTTTTGCAAACCCGTTTTTTGAACCCGTTAAAGCAAGCGTAAGATCGTCATCCCGATTTTCCATTTGCGGCCGCCAACGGATTTGATCGAACGTCGGTGCTTCCCGCGCACTGACGGCGGCATACAAGAGATAGTTTTCCGCTTGTGTGCAAGTCCACGTCCATTCTTTTTCCACCGCTGGCGAAGCGGACACATTTAACGTAACAAACGAATGGTCGGCTGAAAGCAGTAAAATATCGTACAACAAAGGCGTTGCCTGTGCTTTGAGACGTAAAATATGATCGCCGGAGGACAGGGCTATTTTTTTAACGAAGGTGCATGTGCTTCCCTGTAAACGGCTTCCATCAACGGTAAAAATTGCCTTACTTGCCCCGTCTAAAAACAGGCTCAACCGATCAGGGGAATCGTAAGGCCGCAAATCTTCGGCACGGGCCGTGAGCAAAAGATAGATACTGTCGCCCGGCGAATGAAAGCGATAGCTGCCCGCGTCGTATTGAGCGGTACCGTGTAAAATCCGATTAAAATTTTTGTAGAACAGAACGTGTGCTCCGGAAATTCGATTGGAATGCCCCGTATTCCGACGAGTTTGAATTTGCACGTAGTCGATGATCATTGCTTCCCGATCGGCCCACCCTTGGCGCCGAATGCCCGTTTTACGCGAATAAACCTGATTGTCCATCCACAGATGAAAGGACAATCGGCCGTTGGGAACCAATCCTTCCGTACGTAAAAAAAGGCGATCATCGATCCAAAAGAGGGTGGTTTTGCGCCTTAAATCCCGCTCGATGCGGTACACATGCCAGGTGTTTAATTCGGGCCGCCACGGTTTAACCCGACGTTGCTTGCCGTTGACCGTGCCCGCCAAACTCCAGGACAAAGCGGAATGGCCCGGTTCTTTTTGCTGCATGAACCAGGCCAGACTGTGCGACGATTTTCCCTTGCGGCTCTTCCAGAAGCCCCAACCGCGGCTTCCCGCCGGTAAAGGCGTTAACAATTTAAGGCGCACTTCCACGCTCAAATAGGGAAATTGTTTTCCGTAAATGTTCTGAAATTCGGAAATTCCCACATTGAATTCTTTATCGGCATGTACATTGCGCAACTGTAACTTTAAAAATCCTTTACCGAGCTTCAGGGCCTGCGAATCCTGTGGCGCAATATCGTCTTTGTGGTAATGCCACCAGGCGTGCCGTTGATTAAAATCATCGCGTTTTATTGCGGGAATCAGGTTTTGACTTTTTAGTGCGGGTGCATGAGACAAAATAATGCCAAGAAGAAAAATAAAGAAGAACCCGGAAAAAATATTTCCGGGTTGAAAGGACCATATTCCGGGGTTAAAAATATGTTTAACGGACACGTTCGATTAAGTATTGACTGAATTCCTTCAGACCATCCGCTTTATCGCCGAAGATTTTTAACGCTTCCTCGGCACGGCGGTGATATTCGTCCAGATATTCCAGGGCCTTTTCCATACCGACCAATTTGACAAAGTTCATTTTATCCTGAGCCACGGTTTTTCCGACCACCTTTTCCTCCCCTTTCACATCCAGCATGTCATCCACAATCTGAAAGGCAAAACCGATGTCTTCGGAAAAATCAATAATGGCCTGCATCTGACGCTCGTCGGCATGGCCGATAATGGCGGCGATTTTACCGGAGGCTAAAAACAAGGCCGCCGTCTTTTGGCGATTAATGAACTTGATGATATCGAAATCCACATGTTTATTTTTTAGCTTTAGATCCACGAACTGGCCGGCTGCCAGGCCGTTAAACCCGAACGATTCACTTAATACCGAACCGACCCCGACGCGCTCTTCGGACGTTAAGCCTTCGTCTTTCAGCACCACCTGCATGCCTTCGGAAAGCAAACCGATACTGGCCAAAAGAGCCACATCCTGACCAAACACCACATGATTGGCCGGCTTACCGCGGCGCAATTGCGAATCATCCATGTACGGTAAATCGTCCATAATTAAAGAAGCCGCATGAATCAATTCGATGGCACATGCGGGATTAATGAGTTTTTCCTGCGGTACTCCGAACAGATCGCCGGCCAAAATGATAAAAATGGCACGAATGCGCTTGCCCCCGGCAGCAGAATACGCAGCGGATTTGTACAATGCTTCGATCAACGGATTGTCATTTTGCAATCGTTGATCAATCGCTTCATCGATAATCTTTTTAATGGATTGCATTCGTTCTTTCATGGGTCTTCTCCTTTGTAACACGCAAAAGCCAAAAATTTTTATTCTGTATTTGTACCGTCGTATCCCTTCGCAGAAAGGGCGGCAATCGTTTAAGCGTTAAAAGTCCCGGCCGCAATTTTTGATCACCCTCTTCGAGCAAAATAAAGGCCGCCTGTTTAGCACGCAAATACAATTCCAAAGAATCCAGGGGCGCAAAAGGTAACGGGCAGTAACGTTTTCCGGCAAAAAATACGGCCTGGGGCCGCACGGCCGCCACAACTTTTTTATCCGGAATTTCTTTTTGCAGCCAACGGCCTACCTGATAATAATAATTTTTGCTCCGTGTTTTACGCCAAAGTTCCGCATAGCCCGGATAGACGGACAAAAATACGAATAAATACAGAATAATCCAACTGAGTGCGCTTCTTTTTTGCGGCCAAAGCCGCTCCTGCAAAAAATGTTCAATCCGCAGCCACCCGCGCCCCAAAAGAGGCGCTAAAAGAATCGGCACCATAAACAGGAAGCGCTGTTCCACATTGACAAATAAAACAAGCAACACGGGAGTCAAAAACAAGGCGGAAAAACCGGCAGCGCTTTTCCACTTTTTTAACGGAAAACGCCACAACCCGAAGAGTAAAAAGATCCAAAATCCCAGGGGAAACGCCAACCCGTTTAAAAATTTTTTGGCAGCCAGAATTACATTTGAATACAAATGACGGGCCGCCTGCTTTAAGAGCCGGCTTTTTTCTTTTGATGTCCGCGGGGATATTTTGAAATATCTTAAAGCCGATTTATTTTTCTTGAAGATTTCATTGGCGGCCAACTCTTTTAGATGCGGAGACAGGGCATATTGTGTCCGCTGCACACGAACTTTTTTTTCTACCGTGCGATTTAATTGGCGATCCCTTTGCAGAAAATAGCGGGAAACTTTCCCCTGCGCCCGCACAAAATTTAGCTTGGGCGAAAAAGTCCAGTACCCCAATTCCTTATGGGTCGCCCATGAATAAAGTACCATGAAGCTCATGACCAGGCCGAAATACATCACCACGTGTCTCCACGGTTTGCGCCAGACCAAAAAGACGAGCAAAAGCAGGACAAAATAGAGAATTCCCTCCGGCCGTGTTAAATACAGCAGTCCGTTCAGCAGAGCGGCAGCCACAATTTGCGAACGTCGATTTTCCCGCAGGTAAAACAACACCGTGGCATAAAGGGCGAAGAGCAAAAACAAATAGAGTGCCTCACTGGCAACCTGTGACGAAACCGCCACCATGGCCGGGTCCAAAGCCACAAACAGGGCTGCGGCAAATGCTAACTTTTCATTGCCCGTCAGGCGCTTTGTAAAACGGTACAGGACCGCAATAAGGGCCAAACCGAAAAGCAGGGAAGTAAATTTACCGGCATATTCGGGATTGAGCAAAAGGCTCAGAAGGCCAAGCAACACGGGGTACAGCGGCGGCTGGATGATGTCGGGAAACTGAGCCCCGTCGCTGACGTAACGCAAGTCGTGAAACAGATGGTAACCTAAAGAGGCGTAATGCGTCCCGTCCGGCGAAATGTAATGACCGCCCAAAATAAAAATCAGCCGAATAAGAAAAGCCGCTAAGAGGAGAAAAATAAAATAAGAGTTTTTTTTCAAAGCATCCTTTGCATTAATGTTTTTTGCAGCAGTTCGGCACCCAAAGGTGAACCCGTCAAAACAGGCCGTTAATCCGTTTAGGCCTCGATGTGTTTCGTCGTGTGCGAAATATCCCAGATAAAGGGATTTTTATCCCGCAGGTAAAAATCGAGCATGCCCACAAAGCGGGCCACGGCTTCGATGGCAATCAATCCGAAAGTAAAAAACATATCGCGTGGATTCCAGCGCTGGGTCTGCCAGACCAGTTTGGCGATGGTCCCCGTATTGAGCGAGGTAACCCGATATCCGAACAAGGCATACAAATGCCGGTGTCCGCTGGCGATACGGCGACGCTGCTTAAAAAAATCGCGAATGGTTTCCGGCCCTTTGTTGTACACAATGGCTTCGGGTACGTAGGCCAACTTCAAACCGGCTTTGGAAATAATCGCTTCGATGGCAGCCTCGTCCACGGCCGTATATTTGGGAATTCGTGTAATGATATTGCGAAAGGCCACCATTTCACCGCATTTGGGTTGTTCTGTGGCCATCCGATGATGCAAATCCCACAGCTTTTGCACGCAATAGCCCACAAACCGGGTAGGTTTATTTACCGGAACGGGATGGGCACCGGTCATGCCGATCTCTTTGTTTTTAAACGGACGGATCAAATACTCCACGGCGTCTTCACCGGCAATGGTATCGGCGCTTTCCACAATCACAATATCGCCCGAGGCTTGCTGTAAAAAGGAATTGATGGCGCTGGCCTTACCCAATCGCCGCGGTTGTTCGATCAATCGGATACGAGGGTCTTTTGCGGCAAATTCTTTTACGATCCGGTTGGTTTGATCCGTAGAACCGGAAGAGACGATAATGATTTCTTCAATTGTTCCGCTCTGCAATTTTTGCTTTTGCAAAGCGTTCAAACATTTGGCGATCAATTTTTCTTCGTTGTAAGCCATCACACCCACACTGATTCGGTAGTAGTCTTTCACTTCGAATTGCCCGCCGTTCTTCAATTCCGGCGGATTGACAAATTCATCGTACTCTTCCACAAAACGCTCGTATTCACGCTTAAAATAGGCAAAATGGCGAATAATTTCCCACCAGGGAGCACGAAATTTAAACACGTAACGTAAGGTTTTAAATCGGGTGTGCGCACTAACTTTGGAGATGGCATCCGGGGTTCCGCGATAGATGGTGGGAATTTCTTTAACCCGGAAATGTTTTTGGTAGGCTAAATGCAACAGTTGAATTTGAGCAATGTAAGCTTCTTTGTAAATGGCGTCGATATCGATGGCTTGCAATAATTTGCGGCGATAACAACGGAAACCCGAAGTAAAATCCCAGATAGGTTTCACCAAAATGTACGAAACAAACATGTTGGCCAATTTACTGACCAGAAGTTTTCGAAAACGCCAGCCCTCCACGCGCACCCCGTCCACATAACGACTTCCGATGACCAGATCGTAGCGATCGCAAGCCGCAAAAAAATCCTTAAGATAACGCGGGGAATGGGAAAGATCACCGTCCATGGTTAAAACAGGATCGTAATCGTGCTCTAAGGCATATTTAAAACCTATTTGCAAGGCTTCGCCAAAACGTCCGGGCCCCGAATGCTCGATCAAATGCACCTGAGGATGACGCGCACTTATTCCGCGCACTACATCCCCGGTACCGTCCGTGGAATGCGCATCCACAACCAACACATGGACAAACGGATATTGACCGACAATTTCGTTTAACAAAATACCGATGTTTTTGGCTTCATTCCACGTGGGAATGATGACCAATGCGTGCGGTTGTTTCATCTAACCCTGCCCAAGCACCTTGAACAAAACCCCAGGCCCAGGGAAACAAGCCCAACAATAAAATACCTGTGGCCAAAGGATGTTTAACGAGTAACGGTTTACGCCATCTTCTGAAAATGCGTACGGTTCGCCACCATTTAACAAAGGGCAAAAGCGGGGCGGAAGCCAAAGACAAATAGCGTCGGCGCGCAAGGGATGCGCCCTCCAATGGCAAACGACGCAACATTTGGGACGTAATGCGCCCCACACGTTTTTGGTGCGCAAAAAAGGAACGTAAATCCGTGCGATGATGATGAAAAATTTTTGCCGAAGGGTTGAAAAAAATTTTACCCCCGGCTTGCTTTAAACGGTAATTGAATTCCAGATCTTCCTGCGGATAAAACCGGGCATCGAACAGGCCGATTCGCTCGAAAACGGAACGTTTGTACGAAATATTGCAGGTGGGAATGTGATCCACCTCCCGAGCAGGGTACTCGGGTAAGAATTCCCGGAACTCGGCCATGTAGCCGGCCCAGGCGATTTCCGCATCCGGCTCGTTACCGTTTTCCACCGAACCGCCCACAGCCTCGTAAGGATAGGCCTCGTGAATCGAGATGAGTTGTTCCAGCCAATCCGAACTTGCTTCACAATCGGAATCCAAAAAGCAAATAATGCGGCCGTGACTTTTCCCGACACCATAATTGCGAGCCGTGCCCGGATCGGTCTTTTCCTCAAAATGGTAAAAATCCACCTCAGGGAAACGATCCTTAACGATTTCCGGTGTGCGGTCCACGGAACTATCGACCACAATCACTTCGTATTCGCCTTCGTAAGTTTGCGTTTTTAACGAAAGCAAACAACGCGCAATGGTTTTTTCCGAATTGTACGAAGGAATAATTACGGAAATCATATTAATCTTTCACAAAGAGATAGTAACGATGATGCGCCCATAACGCTCGAACGGGCCAGGGCGCTTTTTCCAAAAAACCGTATTTCAGGACTTCGCGATCCAAATGCGGCCGAACGCCCGAAAAATAGTCTAAAATACTTACCCTTTGATTCGACTCATTTCCATTTTGCTTTAATATTTTCAGAATAAAACGCAAACCCAAACGCTGTAGCAGCACTTCTTTTTTTAACGGAAAATCGGGCCAGGGGGGGATATCAAAATACCCCTTATCCGCAAGTTGCCAACCCAATTTTCGCAAGTGCGGGACAAAAGCCCGGGCCTTTACATGCTCATACTTTAACGCCGGACGAACCGTACCCGGCCAATGTAGGCGCAGTTGGTAGCCAATTCCAAAGCGATTGGGTACGCTGATAAAAATAGCTTTGGCAGTTACCCGACTTAATTCGTTCAAAAAAGGAATTAGATGCGGTACGAACCACAAAGAGGCAAAATTAAAACTTAGATCAAAAGCGCCGTCGGCAAAGGGCAAGGTTGCAAAGTCCCGGTCGTAAACGAATCGTGCCTGCAAATGCAGATGACGCCACACTTCCCGCACCTTTTGCAAACGCAAAAGATCATTGTCCATGACCACCGGAACTATCCCCTGCCGTGCCCACCACAGACTGTTCACACCGCTAACACCGGTCATCCCGAATGAGGGCACCTCCAGCACGGAGCGAACGGCATAGTCTTGTTTCAAACGATCAAAAAAACGGTGCAGTAAAAACCGTTCGTAAACCGTTCCCAAACCTTCATGCGGATTTTCAAAATAGTCCGGCCACGTATCGATAATGGGAAAAAAGAAATTGGTTTTGTTTTCAGGCACGATACGATTCTCCCGCTTCCTGAAAAGCGGCCATAATTTCAGGAATTGTTTCCAAGGTATCGACAGGTTCGTACAGAAAATCCTTTTGCAAAGGCGTAATGTCGTAATACCAGCTTTGGCTAATCAACTGTATGGCGGTACGCAAATCCGCACGCCCCAGAAGAGAAAACAGCATGTCACCGGCATCAAAGAAAAAACGCGGTAGCTGTCTGTACCCCCCGCCGACAAAACCGCGGGCCAGATCGGCTATGGTTTGCAAAAGCACCGCTTCCCGATCGGCCACCAAATAGGTTCCATTATTGAACAAATCCAGAGCCAGAATTTGATTAATCAAGCGCACCAGGCTACCTACATACAGCAAGTGAATCCGAACCGGCTCGGATGGCAATATCAGCCGTTTCTTTTTTACAAAGGCCATTAAACGCGGAATAAATCCGTTATCATTCGTTCCGTACGTGATAGTAGGTCTTAAAATTAAGGTGTTCAGAGCATGTTCGGGAATGGCATGTACAATTTTTTCCGCTTCCCATTTGCTTCGGTGATAGGTGTTGTCCGGCCTGGGCGGGTCCTGAGCCTGTGCCGGAAGATGCTCGGGAATAGTGCCCAAAACCCCGACCGTACTTAAATACAAAAACCGCGGAATCTCGTTTTTCAGAGCGAATTCCGTCAGGGCACGCGTTCCTTCCACATTTACCGCTTCATACAAATCCCGCTCGCCTTTTCCGGCCCCGCGTATGGCTGCCGTATGAATGAGCACGTCAAAACGCCCGGAAATTGTCTTCAGCAATCGATTGTCGTAAAAATCCCCTAAAACATAACGTAAGCGCTGTGACTCGTCCGGTAAAAATGCTTTTCGCGGGGTATCGGGACGCACAACAGCCGTGACGGTGTGACCGACATCCAAAAGTCCCTTTAAAAGATTTCCTCCGATAAATCCTGTAGCACCCGTTAGAAAAACATGCATTTTGCTAAAAAGCTCTTGTGTTATTTGGGTATGGGATAATACCGCGTCATTTCCTGTAATTGAACGAACTGAATATCATGATGGTTTTTAAGATGAATAAAATAATCATTTAAACGTTGCAAGTAGTGATCTATGTCGCTTTGTGTCTGGCAATATTTGGAACCGCCCGGCATCAGCTCGTTGGAATGAAACATCATATTTAAATAAGTTACACCTGAACGAATCAAAAAATCGCTCAATTCAATCATCTGTTGCAAATTGGCGTAGGAGGGTCGCAACCAATAAAGATCGACCCCGTACACTTTTTTCATCAAGCGGCGCAAGCCGATATTCGGCAACTCGGTGTAACGTTTGGCCAGCCAACGCGGCAACCATTTATTAAACCCCACGGTAACCGGAACTTCCAAGATGCTCGATTCTCCTTTTTTGCGCACATCTTCGTAACTTAAGCGGTACGGTTCGATGGAAGGCAGGTAGCCGAAATCCGGTTCGAACGGTTGTTTGCGACGTCGGAAGGGTACCACACTGGTATCAACAGTTACGCCGATCTCTTCCAAAACGGGAATGCTGCTAATATCAAAGCCGTAACGTCCGGCGCGATAGGTGGTTGCCTGCCGACCGATCCCCTGAGCCACGGCATCGGATAGTACGCGTAATTTTTTCAATTGCAATTCAGGCGGCAAATTACAGGGAAAGGAATGGGCCACATTGCGTTCTTCTTCGTAGGGCGGATTAACCCAAGGATGCAAATGCAAGCCGATCTCGGCCTGATGCGCATCCTGAAAGTTACGCAGGATGCTCATGGCCTTTTTGTCGGCAGCCACCGGATAATCGATTAAGTAAGTGGCTTTTACCCCGTGCCGATCGAACAAATCCTGCAAGGGGGCCAAAAAAGAAATATTTTTCACGGTGTAATGGGTGTGATCCAAATAATCACTTCCCCACTCCCGTTCTTCTTCGGTATCGATGGTAACAAGGAATCGGATCATAAAATCGGTTTAGCCTTGGGTCTAATTAAAGCAAGATGAGAAATCTCATTTATCATAAAATGATTTGGCATAATTTTCATGAGTTATTTCAAGCGCAAACCCTTCGGT
>CAZHIZ010000043.1:0-23298 GCA_964532875.1 uncultured Caldithrix sp.
GGCTGTTTCCGATTATTAACTGCAACACGGAAGGTTAAAACCTGATGACGTAGACATTTTTCTATGGATG
This sequence comes from uncultured Caldithrix sp., assembly GCA_964532875.1. Classification (GTDB taxonomy): domain Bacteria; phylum Calditrichota; class Calditrichia; order Calditrichales; family Calditrichaceae; genus Caldithrix. The sequence continues at coordinate 71 of CAZHIZ010000043.1, forward strand.
CGTTGGGTGGAAAAAGGTTGTAACGAGAGAGACATCTTCTTATGGCTGAAGATAGAAAAATAACCGATCGGAAAGATGAACACATGAAAAAACTGGAAAAAGAAAAATTGGAATTAATTCATTTACGTATTCGAAATAAATATTACGAACGGGAAGAAATTTTAGAAAAAGTCGTGCAGGAAATCATGAATCGCGAAATTCATTAACAGGTAAATTACGCCGGTTAGGTAATTTAAAACCCGCACAATGTAAAAAAATACATATTGAAGTTTGTTGTCTTTCTTGTATTTCTAAAATAACAAAGAGTAAATTATTTTTTGGAAATATTAAAGTTTTAAAAATACGGAAAACTGCAAATAAATACAAACCACATTAAATGCCGCCCACCTCTTGTGTTTTTGCAAATTTTTTACTAACATTTTCCTAACATAAATCAAATATTCGGATAGTAGATTTGATTTCTCGAAAAAAATGAGAGATTAGAGATAAGGGTAGTTGTTTCACACTTAATCATTTAACTGGAGGAGGTTTTATGAGGGCCTTTTTAATTTTACTACTTTCTCTTTTTGTCTCCACTTATGCCATGGCCGGTTCCATTGCCGGTAAAGTGGTGGACAAACAAACAGGTAAACCGTTGGTGGGGGCCAATGTTTATCTGAAGGGTACAACCATCGGTGCGGCTACCGATGACAACGGTATGTACTACATCAAGGTAGATGACGGTACGTACACGTTGGTTGCCAACTATGTAGGCTATGCGGATCAGTCCGTACGCATTACCGTTAAAGGTGATGTGCGCCACGATTTTGCTTTGACGGAATATCTGTTCTCCAAAACCATCGAAGTTATCGCCGATCGCGCTCAGGAACGGGTTACTCCGGTGGCTTTTACGAACATCAATGATCAGGAAATGGAAACGGCTTTGGGTTCCCGTGACATTCCTCTGGTCTTGAACGAAACCCCGTCGGTTTATTCCACGCAACAGGGTGGTGGTGCCGGCGATGCTCGCATCAATGTCCGTGGTTTCAATCAACGCAATGTGGCCATTATGATCAACGGTGTTCCCGTAAATGATATGGAAAACGGTTGGGTTTATTGGTCGAACTGGGACGGTGTTGGCGATGCAACGGCTTCTATTCAGGTGCAGCGGGGTTTGAGTGCCGTTAACCTGGCTACGCCTTCCATCGGTGGTGTGATTAACGTTATTACCGCCCCGACGAAGATGACCCCGGGAATTAAATTCAAACAAGAATTCGGTTCCGGCAACTTCCTGAAATCCACATTTATGTTCAACACCGGTTTGCTTAAAAACAAGTTCGCCTTTAACGGTTTGATTGTTCGCAAAACCGGTGACGGCATCATCGACAAAACCTGGACGGATGCCTGGGCCTATTATTTCGGCGCCAGTTGGAATATCAACGACAACAATCGCCTGGAATTGTACGCCTTGGGTGCTCCGCAACGTCATGGCCAAAATTTGTACAAACAGAATATGGCCGTTTACAGTAAAAAATATGCCAAAGATCATGGTTACACCCAGGAACAGTTAGATTACTGGACGGAATTCGGTCGTACTTTCAATCAAAACTGGGGTCCGGTCAGTCCTTCTTATAAAGGCAAACAAGCTGTAGAAAACAAAACATTTGATCGTTATTCCAAAAATTTTATCAACGAACGTGAAAACTTCTATCACAAACCGCAAGTAAACTTGAACTTCTATTCGCAATTAAATAAAAATATGAATTTCACCAACGTAGCTTACTACTCCGGCGGTATGGGTGGCGGTACCGGTACGTATGGTAAATTCCAGCCCGATTTCTCAACCCATCCCTGGACCTGGAAATGGGATAATATCATTAATAAACAAAAAGGCGATACGGCCAAGACCATTTTGCGGAACAGCCGCAACAATCAATGGACCATCGGCGATATTGCCAAATTCAATTGGAAAGTCAATGAGAACCTGAGTACGACAATCGGTTTGGATTGGAGAACCGCACAGATCGAACACTATCGTGAAGTACGTGACCTGTTGGGCGGAACGTTCTTTGTCTATACCGGCAACGAATTCGATACTACTCCCGAAAGCCATCAAAAACGTTTGGGCGACAAAATCGCTTATTACAACACCAATACGGTGGATTGGCTGGGCGGTTTTGCTCAGGCCGAATATACCAAAGACAAATGGACGGCATACGCGACGGTCGGTTATTCCGGCATTAAATATTCTTACACCGATCATTTTCACAAAGATGCCAACGGCGGCGAAGTTAAATTGAAATCCGATCCCATTTACGGTTATCAGATTAAAGGTGGCGGTATGTACCGTATTACCGAACATGGTGATATTTACGCCAACGTCGGTTACATTCAAAAAGTGCCTATTTTCGACGCTGTAATCGATGACCGTCACGGTTTGTTTGCCAACAATCCCAAAAACGAGCGTTTTACGTCGTTTGAATTGGGTACCAACTGGCATCTGTTCAATAATACGTTAACGGCAAAAGCCAATATCTACAATACGTTGTGGCAAGACCGCGCCTTACCGCGCTCGATTCAAACATCACCCGGTGTGTACGATATTCTGTTTATCACCGGTTTGAATCAATTGCATCAGGGTTTGGAATTCGAATTGGCTTATCAACCCACCCGTCTCTATCGCCTGGATATGTCCGGTTCCATTGGCAACTGGAAAGTATTGGACGATGTTAGCGGGCAATACCGTGAACTCGATTCCAAAACAGGTACGTTAAAAACCACGACTTACCAGCTCGCTTTAAAGAATTTGAAGATCGGTGATGCCCCGCAAACACAAATTGCCCTGGCCGGTTCGGTCTTCCCGATTAAAGGCTTGATGGCTCGTTTGGATGTGTATTACTATGCCAACTACTATTCCGATTGGGATCCGACCAGCCGTTTGGTGACCAACGGTAAAACCCCGGATCGCGGTCAAAGTTGGAAGATTCCGGCCTATACCCTGCTCAATTTCCATACCGCTTACACGTTACCTTTCCACATCAGCGGTGTGAAATTCAAGGTATTTGCCCATGTATTCAACCTGTTGGATACCGAATACATCTCCGATGCTACGGATAACAGTAGATACAACGCTTACAAAAAAGACGGTTTACATCACAAAGCGGATGATGCCGAAGTCTTCTTTGGCTTGCCGCGGTTCTTTAATCTTGGTATTTCGGTTACGTATTAAATCCCGCATAAAGTTCGGACAAAAGGCTCCTTTTCAGGAGCCTTTTGTTTTTTTAACGACCTTTCTTTGTCCGGCCCCGGCGATAAACGTACGGATCCTTGCTTTCCAACGATGGGGAAAAAACATTCGAATTCCCTGATCTCCATTTCCCAGCCCAAGAGAGTCTTTTACTTTGTAGTAATTTCTATTACATGAAAATCATAAAATCTTTGCTTTTACCGTTGTGTTCCATTTTGTAAATTAACCTATGAGAATCCCGAAAGGACTTACAATGAAAGTGATTGTTGGTGCAAAGCTGCAAACAGGTTCTCCTTCCTCTACGCGAACAAAACGAAAAACCTTAAATAATTTTCCACAAAACATTTGTACATTTAGGAGGCTATCATGAGTGATTTCGTAAGTGAATTAATGGCACAGGTTAAAGCCAAGAATCCGGATCAACCGGAATTTCATCAAGCCGTGCAGGAAGTGGCCGAATCGTTAAGTTTGGTTTACGAGCGCCATCCGGAATACCGCTCGGCCAAAATTCTGGAACGCATTATCGAACCCGAGCGCGTTATTATGTTTCGTGTTCCCTGGCTGGATGATCAGGGCGAAATTCAAATCAATCGCGGTTTCCGCATTGAAATGAACAGCGCCATCGGTCCTTACAAAGGCGGTTTGCGTTTCCATCCGTCCGTTAATTTGGGCATATTGAAGTTCTTGGCTTTCGAACAAGTTTTTAAAAACAGTTTGACCACTTTACCCATGGGCGGCGGTAAAGGCGGTTCGGATTTTGATCCCAAGGGTAAAAGCGATAATGAAGTCATGCGTTTTTGCCAGAGCTTCATGACCGAATTGTTCCGTCATATCGGCCCGAATACCGACGTGCCTGCCGGTGATATCGGTGTGGGTGGCCGTGAAATCGGTTATTTGTTCGGCCAGTACAAACGTCTGCGCAACGAATTTACCGGTGTGTTAACGGGAAAAGGCCTTAATTGGGGCGGTTCGCTTATTCGTCCGGAAGCCACCGGTTACGGTTCCGTTTATTTTGCCGCCGAAATGTTGGCCACACGCGGTGAAACCTTCGAAGGCAAAACCTGTCTGGTCTCCGGCAGCGGTAATGTGGCGCAATACACCGTGGAAAAATTGATTGAATTGGGTGCAAAAGTTGTTACCTTATCCGATTCCAGCGGTTACATTTACGACGAAGAAGGCATTACGCGGGAAAAATTGGATTTTGTCATGGAATTGAAGAACTTGCGCCGCGGCCGCATTAAAGAATATGCCGAAGAATTCAAGAGCGCGGTGTACACACCGGCCGATCCGACTCTGGGCTACAATCCGCTTTGGGATCACAAAGCCGATTGCGCCTTCCCCAGCGCCACGCAAAACGAAATCAATGGCAAAGACGCCGAAAACCTGATTAAGAACGGTGTTTATCTGGTGAGCGAAGGCGCCAACATGCCCAGCACGCTGGATGCCGTTAAAATCTTTTTGGATCACAAAATTCTTTATGCGCCCGGTAAAGCTGCCAATGCCGGCGGTGTGGCGGTTTCCGGTTTGGAAATGGCTCAAAACAGCATGCGCTTACCGTGGTCGCGTGAAGAAGTTGATAATCGCTTACGTCACATCATGCAAAGCATCCACAAAACCTGTGTGGATACGGCCGAAGCTTACGGCACCCCCGGCAATTATGTGAACGGTGCCAATATCGGTGGTTTCCTCAAGGTTGCTAATGCCATGATGGACCAGGGTGTTGTCTGATTCATAGAGACCCGATACCTCTCACAAAGCCCCGATTTATCGGGGCTTTTTTATTAAATTCAGCAGGCAGAGAAACCGGCTTTACCCTTGTGCGGATTCCTGGCGCGGATGTCATCTTTTCCTTTCTCTTACCTTGTTTTATTCTTAAATCTAATAATATTTTACTCTCAGCTTCCCAAAAATAAAAATGAGTCCGATTTACTAAATGACGTAATTCCAATAAAAACAACAAACCCTAAACTGGCATCAAATTTGAATCTACATTAAAAAATGTAGAATTAATACCTATTAAAGTGTGTTAAAGGTGCAATATCAAATGAATGAGTCGATCGATTATTACGAACCCATCATGTCGATTGGCATGGTCGCTCAAAAACTGAAAATCGCGGTTCAAACCGTTCGCCTTTACGAACAGGAAGGTTTGATTCTGCCCTTTAAAACCAACTCCGGCCGTCGTCTTTACAGCATGCACGATTTAAATCGCCTTCAATGCATCCGCAAAATGATCAAAGAAAACGGATTAAATCTTCAGGGCATCAAACGTATCTTTTCCTTCATCCCCTGCTGGGAATTTAAAGGCGGTTTGGATGATGATTGTTTGAATTGTCCCGCTTATTATTCCGCGGAAGGGCCTTGCTGGAGCTTGAGCAAAAAAGGGGATAAGTGCGCATTGGAAGATTGCCGGGCTTGTAAGGTGTACCGTCTGGAATTCCATTGTGAAAAGTTGAAGGAAGTGATTTTCGGACATGAGCGCCCCGAGCGTAAAGAAGAAGGTGCCAGGAGCTGAAGGGCATTAAAACCTTTGCAAAAGATTGCCATCGCATGATGACGGGAAATACCATTGCAGAGCATTGAACCTGTAAAAATAAAGTCAAGAAAATTCGCAATTTTCTGAAAAGAATTTTAACGGAGGAATTAGGTGGATGAAAGGCAAAATGAAACGGCGTGAATTTATTAAAATTGCCGGAGCCGGAACGGGCGCCGTATTGGCGGGGCCGAAACTTTACGCAAGTTTTAACAGCAAAGAGTCCGACCTCGTTGAAGAGGGAACGACGCGTACCCCGACCTACTGCGAGATCTGTTTCTGGAAATGTGCCGGCTATGTTTACAAAAAGAACGGTAAACCTTGGAAAATTGTCGGTAATCCGGACGACCCCAATAGCCGCGGCCGGTTTTGCCCCCGTGGCACGGGCGGCATCGGCGCTTACACGGATCCTGATCGTTTGAAAAAGCCCTTATTGCGGGTGGAAAAGAACGGTAAACAGGTTTTCAAGGAAGTAAGCTGGGATACCGCCCTGCAATTTATTGCCGACAAAATGAAGGACATCGCCAAAAAGCACGGGCCGGAATGCGTGGCTTTGTTCAGCCACGGCTCGGGCGGATCCTATTTCAAGAATCTCTTGTACGCTTACGGTTCCAAAAATGTTGCCGCACCTTCTTATGCTCAATGCCGCGGCCCGCGCGAAGAGGCCTATTTGCTAACCTACGGCGAGGGCGTCGGTTCGCCGGAACGGACCGATATTCTAAATACCCAATGCCTGGTATTACTCGGTTCGCACATCGGTGAAAACATGCACAACTTACAGGTGCAGGAATTCTCCGAAGCCGTGGCCAAAGGGGCAACCATAATTACCGTGGATCCTCGTTTTTCCACGGCAGCCAGTAAATCCAAATATTGGCTGCCCATAAAACCGGGCACCGATCTCGCTTTGCTGCTGGCCTGGATCAATGTCATCATCGAAGAAGAATTGTACGATAAGGAATTCGTTAAAAAATACACCTACGGATTCGAGGAACTGAAAAAAGCGGTAAAAAATAACACACCCGAATGGGCTTATCCCATCACAACCATCAAACCGCACCTTATTCGCCAAACCGCTCGGGAAATGGCGCGTCATGCACCGGCCACCATCATTCATCCCGGTCGCCACGTAACGTGGTACGGCGACGATACGCAGCGGGTGCGGGCCGGGGCCATTTTAAATGCTCTGTTAGGTTCCTGGGGACGCCGGGGCGGATTTTATTATCCGGCTAAAGCGCATGTACCCAAGCCCCGCTTGCCCAAATATCCCAAACCACGCAAAGACTGGCGAAAGGCATTCCCTGAAAAATTTCCATTGGCCAGCCTGGCCCTTTCTTCCGGTATTTGCGATGCTACCATTCCTTCGGCCGAACGCAATTGTTCGTTTAAAGGCTGGATTGTTTACGGTACCAATTTGATTCAGACCTTGCCTCAACCGCAAAAAACATTGGAAGCTATTCAAAATCTGGAGCTTCTTGTCGTTGTGGATATCATGCCTTCCGAAATCACGGGCTGGGCCGATGTGGTGCTGCCGGAATGTACCTATCTGGAACGCTATGACGACTTGCGCATTTCGCAAGGACGTGTGGCTTCCGTGGCTCTGCGCGCTCCGGCTTTCAAACCCAAATACCAAAGCAAACCGGCTTACTGGATGGCACGCGAGCTGGCAAAGCGTTTGGGGCTGGAAAAATATTTTCCCTACGAGAATATTGAAGATTATCTGGATTTTCGCTTGAAAGCCATCGGCAGCAGCCTGCAAGAGATGAAGAAAATCGGAGTTAAATTGTTAAAAGACGATCAGCACGATTTTTATCCGCTGCAAGACGGTGCGCCTTATGAATTCGCTACGCCTTCGGGCAAAATCGAGCTTTATTCCAATACACTGGCCGATTACGGATTCGATCCGGTGCCACGTTACAAGCATCATGAAGAGCCGCCGGAAGGGTATTACCGCTTGCTTTACGGGCGTGCACCCATGCATTCCTTTGGCCGTACCATAAACAATCCCAATTTATTTCAACTGATGAAAGAAAACGAAGTGTGGATTAACCGTAAGGTGGCTCGCCAGTGGGGAATTAAAAACGGCGAATACGTGATTCTGGAGAATCAGGACGGGGTGCGGTCGCGCCCCATAAAAGCCAAGGTAACCGAGCGTATTCGACACGATGCCGTTTTCATGGTGCACGGATTTGGTCATACGGATAAACGCTTGCACCGTGCCTATCACCGCGGCGCATCCGACCAGAGTTTAATTTCCCGCGTTCATTTGGATCCGATCATGGGGGGAACCGGGATGCGCGTGAATTTTGTGACTTTTAGAAAGGAGGAAGCCTGATGACACGCTATGCCATGGCCATTGATACGCGACGTTGTGTCGGTTGTGCGGATTGTGTGGTGGCCTGCCAAACCGAAAATAATGTGCCGTTAGGTTACTGTCGCGATTGGATTGTACAGGAAATGAGCGGTACCTTTCCGGAATTGCAGTTGGAAATTCGTTCCGAACGTTGTAACCATTGTGCGGATGCTCCTTGTGTACGTACCTGTCCTACCGGGGCCAGTCACATTGCCGAAGGAGGTATTGTTCTGGTAACGCATGAAGAATGCATCGGTTGTAAAGCCTGCATTGCCTCCTGCCCTTACGATGCGCGTTACGTGCATCCCGATGGATATGTGGACAAGTGCACCTTTTGCATCCATCGTGTGGAGCAAGGGGAAAATCCGGCCTGTGTCAGCGTTTGTCCGACGCATGCCATGATTTTCGGAGATTTGGAAGATGAAAACAGCGAAATAGCCATTGCTTTACGCACACGAAAACACAAAGCTTTGATCCCGGAAGCAGGGACGAAGCCTCATGTTTTTTATTTGTTGTAAATTTTAGCTTGGAGTTGATTCTTATGAAAGAAATTCAAATCACATCCGGCAGAATGAATCCGGGCATCGATCCCGTTTTGCATGCCTGGGGTTGGGAAATTCCGCTTTATTTGTTCATTGGCGGTTTGGTGGCCGGCATCCTGTTTTTTGCCGCCCTTTTTTATCTGCGCAACGAAAGTGAAAAATACAAAACCGCCGTTAAAATTGCTCCCTTGTTTGCAGCTCCTTTATTGGCCGTTGGCCTGTTGGCATTGTTTTTGGATTTAAGCCACAAATTGTATTTTTGGCGTTTGTACACGACTATTCGGCTACAATCGCCCATGTCCTGGGGAGCCTGGACGCTGATGATCGTCTTCCCCTTAAGTGTTTTGTGGCCCTTGCAATTTATTCAGGAAATTTTCCCCAATTGGGCGAAGGAGCGCAAATGGCTACAGACATTAAGCGACCTGGTCAAACGGTTTGCCAAACCCCTGGCCTGGGCCTTTATTGTCCTATCGGTTGTGCTGGGTATGTACACCGGTATTTTGCTTTCGGCTTTTAATGCCCGACCTTTCTGGAATACCTCTATTCTGGGCATGTTGTTTTTGGTTTCTGGATTTTCCACAGGAACGGCATTTATTATTCTCTTAAGCCGCGACCATCAGGAACGCCGCCTGTTCAGCAAAATCGATATGGGCCTGATCGCCACGGAAATCTTTTTAATCATCCACATGTTCATGGGATTATTGGCCAGCACCCAGGTGCAGGAAGATGCGGCCAAATTATTCCTGGGCGGGCCGTACACAGCCGTTTTCTGGACCTTTGTTTTTACCCTGGGGCTGGTTGTGCCGTTGATTGCCGAGCTTCTGGAATGGCGCGGCAAGAAAATTCCCATTGCCGTACCTGCCTGGTTGATTTTGATCGGCGGATTGATTTTACGTTTTATCGTGGTGGATGCGGGACAGAGTTCCCGTTGGTTGTACCGTTTTATGAAATAAAGTGAGGTTTGCTATGAAGGAACAAAAATTTTGGAATCCGTACGTAGCCGGAATCGGATTGGGTCTGACTCTTTTACTGGCCTTTGTTTTGGTCGGACGCGGACTGGGCGCTTCCGGCGCCATGATGCGCTTTGACGTATGGCTATTAAAATTGATTGCCCCCGGGCACGTGAATGCCAATCCCTACTTTGCCAAATATGCCAGCCACACGCTTTCCAATTGGTTGGTTTACGAGATTATCGGCGTAATGATCGGCGGATTTTTGTCCGGGGCTTTGGCCGGACGTATTAAGGTGAAAACGGGAAAAGGGCCGCGCATCTCCAACAAGGGACGCTGGGTGTTGGCATTTATCGGCGGGGCAATGGTCGGCTGGGCCGCCCGATTGGCTCGTGGATGTACCAGCGGTCAGGCCTTGACCGGTGGCGCCACGTTGGCTTTGGGCAGTTGGGCTTTTATGTTTGCCGTCTTTGCCGGAGCCTACGCTATGGCCTATTTTGTACGGAAACAATGGATTTAAAAACGGAGAGAAAAAATGGCACCGTTTTACAAATTTGGATATTTCGGCACGGAAACAAGTTTTGTTTTGGCCCTGATTCTGGGAATCGGGTTCGGCTTTTGGCTGGAACGCGCCGGATTCGGTGAAAGCCGAAAGCTGGCTTTGCAATTTTATTTCAGAGATATGACCGTTTTAAAGGTGATGTTCACGGCCATCGTAACGGCCATGCTGGGTTTGCTCTATTTGGCCTTATTCGGTTTTTTGGATTTGAGTAAGGTGTATGTGAATCCAACGTTTCTCGGCGCTCAGATTTTCGGCGGACTTATTTTCGGCATTGGTTTTGTCATGGGCGGTTATTGTCCGGGGACTTCGGTCGTGGGCGCCGTATTAGGGCGCATCGATGCCTATTTCTTTTTGGGCGGCATTTTGTTCGGCATGCTGGTATTCGGAGAAATGTTCCCCTGGATTGAAGGTCTGTACAATTCCGGCGCCATGGGCACCGTTAAAATTTCCGATTGGTTGAATGTGCACCTCGGTTTGGTCGGATTTTTAGTGGTGGTACTGGCCATCGGTATGTTTTTGGGTGCCGAATGGCTGGAAAATAAATTTAGAGAGGAGCCGCAACAATGAAGATGAACGGAAAACTTTTCGGCTTTAGTCTGTTGTTTATTTTAGGCCTTATTTTGGCCTTTGCTCCCATAAAACCAAACGGTAACAACAAAACGGATGTCAATGCGTTGTTGACGGAAATGCAGCGCCACAACTATTACGTTTCACCGGACGATTTGGCCCATAAGTTGATCGATAAAGAACCGGGCATCGTAGTGGTGGATGTGCGCAGTGAAGATGATTTCAACCGCTATCACATTCCCGGCAGCATTCACATCCCGCTAAAGAATTTGCTGAGTAATGATCAGTTGCACAATTTAGCACAAGACGATGCCATTATTTTGGTTTCAAACGGCAACACCCTGGCCGCGCAGGCCTGGCTTCTGTTAAAACAAAACGGCTTTAAGGATGTGTACATTTTAGCCGGAGGCATGAACTATTGGGTACAAGCCTTCAGCAATCCCAAACCGCCAAAAGGTACCTACACCGATGACGAATTATTCCGATATCAGTTCCGTAAAGCGGCCGGTCCGGTGCTGATGGGGAAAATGCATGTTCGGCAATCGGAAGAACATGCGCCTGTCCAGATAAAGCGCCCCGTACTGCGCAAAAAACATCGTCCTGCTAAAAAATTGGATGAAGGATGCTGAATTTTAAAGAGGCGTTGTGTTCGGGCGGCGCCTCTTTTTTTACTTCTTTTGCCTGCCATTTGATGTTTCCGGGGAATCGTTACCGAACAATTTAAGCATGCCTTTTTGCAAAAAATCCTTTGTGCGCCAATATCGATATTCTTTGTCTTTGCGCAATAAACGTTCTCGCTCTTTATCGTTCAGTAAGCGGCTCCCCGGTAGAACAGGAGCGCTGGGCAATGTGATGGCATTGGCCACGGAATCCGTGGCATTTTGCCGAATACCCAAACCGACGGCCTTGACATTCCCGTGGCAGCTTTCGCAATTCCGGCCCTGCCGGGCAATGGTGTGCGGAATGTAAGCGTCCCAATTCCAACCGATGCTGCCATCGCTACGCTTTGGCTTTTGAGAATCGAGCCAGACCCGATTTAGCGAATCCACATAGGTGACAAAGTACTGGAAAAGAGGGCGAATGATGGCAAATTTGCCCTGCGTATCGCGTCCCAATATGGGATTTTCCCAGCGTCGGAATGACCAGCCCACGTACCAGGCGCCGGGCATGTGCCGCCCCGAAAAACTATTCAGGGAATAAGCCGGCTCGCGTTTATCGGGCGGCAGAGCTAACTGCTTTTGTAAAAGTTTGCTCAGCGCACCATCCCCCTGCCACAAATAATCTTGCCAGATTTCATAGTGATTGCTTTGATCCAAAAACAAATGCAGACCGTAATCCTGATAGGACCATTGCGCATGGCAGGCCGAGCAGCGCACATTGGCGTGAAACGATTGGTGGGCTACCGGGGCCGTAGAGAACAGTCTGGCTCCCGTGTTCGCACGGTTAGGTTTTGTTTTAAAGCCGCCGTGACAATCCGTGCAGCGCACATTGGGATTTTGACCTTCGAATTGCACAGGCTTTGAGTGGCCACTGTGTTCGCGGTGGCAATCGATGCACTGCATTCCCTTTTGCCGGTGGATGTCCTGACGTAGCCGATGCTGAAAAGCGCCGAATATGGGCCGGGCCGCGTATGGCGTCTGGTAGGCACGATGGTAATCGTGTTCGAAAAAACCGTAATAATCGGCACCCACGTGGTTGCCGCTGTGGCAGCTTAAACAAACCGCATCGTCCGGCCTTTTTTGAAATCGGTGCCCGTGCCGCACTTTCCCTGTTTGCTGATCGTAGGCAATGTGGCAGGCGGCGCATCCCGCGGCATGTCTGCGGCCTGTTGTGGCTTTTCGTTGATCCGAGGCAAAATGGCAGGTTAAACATTTGCCGGCCAAAAGATGATCAACCAGACCGGCAGGGGTTGGCTTCTTAATCTTCTTCACGGAACTTAAGGCTCTCCAGGCATCGCGGGAGGTTTGCAAAAGCTGTTTATTTTTCCCGAATAAAAATCGTGTTTGATCGATGATTCCGGCGTTGCTGTAATGTAATGAATTTTTGAAATCGGATATTTCTTTATGATGGCAAGACAAGCATTTTTCGCTCCACCATTGAGGGGCGGAAGGATTGGCAATGACGGCCGGATGGCCCCCGGGCAAGGCCGGATTGGTTTTGGCCTCGGCAGAAAGGTGGCAGGCCCGACAGGTAAGTCCGCAAGAAGAGCGCATGGCCCGGTGGCATGTTTGACAGCTTGCAGCGTTCTTAGCCTGCGCGCGGGACAAAATCAGACCGATAAAAAAAAGAAGCATCACCAGTGACTTCACGGCATGGCCCTCGTTATTTTATTGCAGGGAAGGGTCGGCTCGCTGCGGAAGCGCTGTAAACTGCGGGCAAAATTACGATAAATGGCATCCCGGGCGCGGTCATGGCAGGTCAGACAATAGGAAACGCGAAAAATCCGTTTAATCTCTTCTTTATTAAAGGGCCGTGCCCGCAAACGTGCCATTTTTTGAAGTGCCTGTCCGTTCACGCTTACCATTTGTTCCAAGGGCACGTCTCCCAAATGAGCGGCCGGGGCGTCGTAAAGTTGCCTTACGTCCAATTGTCCGTTTTTTAGATGTAATGAACCCTGACCCAGGCCCAGGCGTTTTGCCGAATGGTGGCAATCGATGCAGGAAGGTGTTTTCAGACGCGTTGAATGCGGATCGAAAGGGGCCATGGTTAAATAACGGGCTTGTTTTTTTACCTGCCCGTCTGACCGCAAAACGGTCAAATACACCTGGCAACCGGGCGCAAAAGGCATGATGCGATTGCGATTGTCTATTCCCAGGGTCGGGTCTTCAAAGCGCAAATAGGAGCGTCCCTCCGACCAGCGTCCTTTGGTTTCTTTCATGCTGATTTTGTCCAATTGTTTTTGGCGCGGATCGTACACATCGTGGCAGCCGTAACATTGCGGGGTGTAGGCCGAATGGCAGCTTTGGCAGCTCAGGCGTTCGTGACCGGCCAGATTGCATTCCGCCTTGTGTGCGTTTTGCGGGATAGGCAATGCCTGCCCATCGAGTTTACGTAATAACATGATCTTGCCGTTCATGCGCATTACGTTGCTTAAAAACAGGCTCTGTTTAACCCGGGCCAACATGGAATCGCCGGGCACCTTTAACTGCGGATTGCTGCGAATTATTTTCCAGACCGGATTATTGGCAGGCGCTTTAGCCAGACGTGCGGCATGGCAGGTTTCGCATCGAATATGTACCTGGTCTTCCAAATGGGCGTGCTTACGGCCGTCGCCCATTACATCTTCGGCCGGGTGGCAATCGATGCACACCAGACCTTTCTCGAAATGGACATCGGGCAAAATGTGATAATAAAAACGCCCGCCCGAAAGAGTATCGTCGGAGAGTCCTCCTTGCCGGAACGGCGTGCCGTAGCCTTCCGATTCAAACAACCCTTGATAGGTCAAAGCGGTGCGGTCGGAGCGATTGTGGCATTTTTGGCACACATCGATGCCCATTTGTAAAGTCAATTGGGGATGTTGTAACGAATCGGATCGCACCAGATGGCAATCGTTGCATCCGCCGCCACGCAAGCCGTACTCGCCAGGTAAATCGCCGGTGGGCTTGTTGATATGGCAACCGGCACACATTTTCCGCAGGTGGGAGGTGGTCAGAGAGGTATCGGGCACATTGCGGGCGATGTGCAGGGTCGTGTCGTCCGGCGAGGTGCTTTCCTGCCATTGAAAAAGGGTGGAAGAGACGATTCCGTTGTTGGTGGTCATGATCGATTTGCGCACGTGCGCGGCCCAACGCGGATGGCAGCCGGCCTGCCCGCATGTTTTACCGATCCAATGCAGATCGGACGGATTTTTTACCATGCCCTGATGGGCTATCTTTTTGTCCGCAACGTAAGGGTTTCCCAGATGGCATTTGGCACATCCCAATACGTGGTTCGGGTGGGCCGGGCTCATATCCCGAACATCACCGTGGCAGCTCAAACACCGATCGGCCAAAGGCTTTTGTGCGCCTTGGGGCGTTCGATCCAAAATGGCGATGATGATGAACAAACTTAGAACGATGCTGCCTAAAATTAAAGGCAAGTTGAATTTGATCAGACGTTTAATTGCCATCCCGCACCTCGCAAGAACGTGGCAATGAGCGTTTCTATTAAATAAAATACAATCAGAATAAAAAACAGACGCTTTAACCAGGGTTGCCGCGCAGGCCACAGGGGTAAAAGGGCGAACACAAGCAGTAGTAACAGAGGAAAGACGATGCCCGCTACCCACGCGGGCTGCCAGGAAAGCATTTCTTGCAGGCCGCGAAAATACCAGGGACCTTTTACCACCGCCAATTCGGCACCGGGGGCCGTACCGATGCCTGCCGGAAAAAGAACCGCCAGCAGTGCGATTAAAATCAGGGTGTAATAAAAGGCGTAACCGTCCGCATTTAAGCGCTTCAGGTGCACAAAAGTGAGCACAATGCTTAAAATGGAAAAAGTGGCCGCATGGTGCAGCAATACGGTAAGCACGGAACCTTTTGCCGTAGCGAGCAGAAAAAAACGGGCAAGAGCCTGCCCCGTATTACCCAGTTGCCCGAAGATGTTACGGGCAATGCGCAGGGCATCTTGACTTTCCATGCTTCCCAAACTCAAAAAACCGCTAAACACAACGGCAAGGCCCGTAGCGGCTAAAAGCGTCAGCCACAGCCAGGAAAGGCCGTCGTACGTGCTAAAGGATTGTTTAAGCACATATTCAAGCGCGTGTAAAAAAAGTGCCGCTAAAAAAAGGTCGGCGGCGTACACATGACAACTGTGAAGAAAATGTCCGAAAAGGCCGCTGTTAACAAGGTCGCTTACCGATTTAAAGGGCGTAACCGCCGATTGAAATCCGGGAATGAGTAATACTCCGCTGATTAAAGCAATTAACAGACTGCTTAAAGTGATTTCACCCAGTTTGGGCAACCATACGCGATTTTGAAAAAGACGATCGTAATTCATGGGCATTTAGAGCGTAACGGTTATTTGGTTACCAGATTTTTTAAAAGGTAAGGCCATGAGCGGTTTTTTGGCCGGCCCGGTAATAAAGCGGCCGTTCAATTGAAATTGACTGCCGTGACAGGGGCAAATAAAACGCTGTTTTTGCCCATCCAGCCGTACTTTGCATCCTAAATGCGGACAGGTTCGGGAAAGAACGGTTAGGGATTTGCCGTTAGGTACAATAAAAATTTCCGATTCGACGCGTACCCGGCGCAGAGGCGTTTTTAAAATAAAAGTAATTTTTTGCTTGGGCTTAATGAAAAAGCGCGTGAATCGGGACGTAAGCAAAACAATAACGCCGATAATGGCCGCTGAAATAATTTTTAAAGCCTTGCGTCGGGTCGATTTAAACTCATAGCCGTTCATAATTTAAAGGTATTAAGAATATGGACATGCGGCAAGTTAAAATGAATTGGCGGTTCAAGGCGAAGGGAAAATTTTTTTACGCGCCGAAATTAGAAAAAAACAAATTGTCGTGTAAGGCCAAAGCAAAGTAAAAGGTGAATGCGCGCAAAAGCTCGTTATTAAAATGTGACAAAGAAATTAAAATATTAAACAAAAGCCTTCCCTGGCTTTTGGTAACAACCCGTTCAAACCATTTCCGCAACACTCTGCTTTTCGTTTTTTTGTTCGGGTGTCCCGGTATCCTCCTCCTCGGCCCAGCCCAAATATTCCTTTCTCCAAATGGGCAAAGTTAGCTCTTCCAATTTTTTGTCGTAGGCCGTAAGATACTTGTAATAATTTTCATCCTGCAAAATTTGAGCCGCCGCCTCGTCTTCCGGCTTGGCTTCCGGAGTTAAAATGGAGCGGCGGAAATTTTCGTAGTGATCGCGGATGGAGCAGGGTAGCAGCCAGTTATCGGGATGATTGCGATGGGCATAGCCGTATTCGTCTTGCCATTTGCGTCCGTTAATCATGAATGGGGAGAAGAGTGCATCGGCCAGGCTTTTGCCGTTGCGGTACAAATCGTAAATATTATCCACGTAATAGGGCACGAATACGCAAGGCATAATGTTGCCGTTCCAATCGATGTACAAATAACCGCCGGCACGGCCGTAAGCAATGCAGCCGTTGGACAATACGCCGCTATTCCAGAAATCGGCCAAAGGATATTTCTTCTCCGCCAGCATGCGTTCCCACATTTTGTACAGTTGGATGCGCTGTTCGGGCTGGACCATTAAATGCAGCAAATCGTCGGCGCGCCCGATGGGCATCAATTGGAATTGCCAGATGTAACTTACCCCTTGTTCCTCGAAAAAGTAGTCGTAAAATTCTTCGCTCAACAGAATATCCGCATTTTTGGCCGTGGATGTAATGGAAATACCGAAAGGTACGCCTGCCTGACGCAGATATTCCATGGCCTGTAAAATGCGCCGAAATACACCGTGGCCGCGCCGTTCGTCGGTTTGGCTTTCATAGCCTTCCACCGAAATAGCCGGTGTCACATTACCCAAATCGGCCAGCTTTTCGGCCAGTTCTCTGGTGATCAATGTACCATTGGTGTACACCAGAAAGAAGGTGTCGTTGAATTCGGCAAAGAGATCCAATAACGTCTGTCCCGTTTGCCGGTCACGATACATGAACGGTTCTCCGCCGCTGATGGTCATGAAGCGGGAGCCGAACAAATCGTGATTCTCCTTTAAAATTTTTTCGACAATCGGGTAGGGCAGATAATTGGCAGTGGCGGCATTGGAAGCGGCGTAACATCCAATGCAGGAGAGGTTGCAACGCTGGGTAGGAGATAAAACCAGAAATCCGGGCGGTTCGATTCCGTATTTTTCCTTAAAATTGGCTTCGCTTTGCAGGTTCTCGTGGTTGTTTTGCATGATGGCATTTTTTACGAATACTTCGATCAGGTTTTTAACCACCTTTTTGGAAATGTACCCGCGATCCATGTTCTTAACGGCCGTGTGTAAAATGGCCGAAAGATACTGATACTTTTTCTCCTGAATGGTGGAAAGCGTATCCGGGCAATCTTCGACAAAGGATTTGTAAATGTACTTGTCCAGTTGGCGGGCTAAAATTTTACGGCCTTGTTTTTGATTAACGATTTTGCTTAGCATGTTGATGATGAGGTTGTCTAACATGGCGGACTCCTTTCTGTTTGCTTGTTCATTGCTTGCGCGTTACAGAAAGGTTCCTTTTGGATTCACTCGCGGCAATTCCCTTTGTCGGAAATAGGGTGCATTGGGTTCAAGCCCGTTCTATCATCCAATTTTGTTTTTTTAACGCATGGAAGGGGGCACGGTTCCTACTATTTCGGGCGGAAAGTCGGTTTGTTCCCCCAGCCACAAAAAAACGTCAGGCAACCGGTTGATTTGAATCATGTATTTTTCTTTTTAACCGATTATATTTTTTTGTAACTTTATGCCACCGTTGTTTCTGAAATTTAAAAGTGGGGATTATGAACAAAGATCGTGTGTTTCGATTCGCTACGGTGTTCGTTTTAATTATGTTTTTAATTGTGGCCTGTGACGCTCCGCGGCAAAATCCGTTTGATCCCAAAGCGTCCAATTACAACGATCATCAGCAGCAATTAGTTGTTTCCAAAATTTTTGTCAAACATTTGTTTCCGCCGTTCGATCCCATTGCGAATGCCAATCTGATCATTCAAAATCTGCATCTGTTTTTAACCAGCGATGCGCAGGGTTCGGTCACTTTCGAACATGCGCCGGTCGATTCGTTTCGGGTATTAACGGATGCGGATGGGTATTTCAATCGCTCATTTGCCTTTAGAGCCATGCCGAGCCATGAATACACTATTTATTTGAACGCCAAACCGCAGGTCGCGGAAACGCGTTTTATTTCTACCTACACCAATCTGGAACAGTCCAATTCCACCACCAATTTAAGTTTTGAGGCCATGATTTACGATGCGGACGGCCCGATGGACATTAACCGTGTTCTTTTGAAGAATGACGATTACAACTTTGCTCTGTCTTTGCTCCGTGATCCCAATAACAACAATCACTTTAAGGCCGATTTTTCATTGAGCGATATCGATCCTTCCGGTAAGTTGAATAACGGCCGTTTGCCGGAACTAAATTTTTATTTGCTCGTGCAAAATTTAAACAATGATTCCATAACCAGCGGAGAGTATTCCGTCCGCCGTGTCATTGAAACGGAGTTGCAATTGCTCAGTCCGGCGGAAGGGCAAACCGTGCGGGATAGTGTGGTTTTTAATTGGATTAATCCCGAGTTGCCTTATGATTACACGTTTACGATTCAATTGTACAAATACCCGACATTCGATCAAATTTTCTATCGCAACATTCCGGGGGATCAAAATCGTTGGGTGGTTAAGGATTTGGCCAAAGGCCAGTATTCCTGGTCGTTGCAGGTGGAAGATAAATTAGGGAACATTTGTCAATCCTATTACATTAATTTTTACTATGAATAAACAGCCGGCCCAAAATAGCGAAAAATATGATAAACTGACGGAAAAGCATTTAGCGACCATTTACCGCCTGACCCGTCAGCTTTCGGCTCTGGGAGACGAAGAGAATGTGCTGGATTTGATTTTAAACCAGCTCATCGACGAAACGGGAGCGGAAGTAGGGGCGTTTATTTTTTACGACAAAGAGAACGATGCCTTTGTGCCTAAAAGCATTATTACGCGTTCTAAGCCGTTTGCCGGAGAAACGCAGTTTTCTCAAACGGTTTTTCGGCAGGTGCTAAATTCCAAGCAGGCCGTGCTTTCGTTTGATACGCTGAGCGACGAACAATACGCCCATTCTCAGAGCGTTATTTTAAATCAAATCCATTCCATTTTGGCCTTTCCGTTGATCATTAAAGATCAGGTGTACGGCATTCTTTATTTTGACAGCCGTAAAAATCGCCAGAATTTCAATGAAGCCGCGCGACAATTTTTGTCGTTCTTTTCGGTAATCGCTTCTTTGGCCCTGGAACAGATTTTGGCCAAACAAAAATTCGAAAGCGAAAACCTTTTGCTGCGCAATCAATTGGCTCGCGATTTACATCTGGCGACCATCGTAGGTGAATCGCCGGTAATGAAACGTTTGTTCGATTTGATTAGCAAGGTGGCCCGCTCGGATGCCTCGGTACTGATTACCGGCGAAAACGGTACGGGAAAAGAGCTGGTGGCACGCGCCATCCACGATTTGAGCGATCGCAAAAACAAACCGTTCATTGCGCAGTATGTGGGCAATATTCCGGGAACAATTTTGGAAAGCGAGCTCTTCGGTTACAAAAAAGGAGCTTTTACCGGTGCGTCCGCCGATCGTATCGGTCTGTTCGAAGCGGCCAACGGGGGAACGCTTTTCTTGGATGAAATCGGTGATTTGCCTTACGAACTTCAGGCCAAGTTACTGCGCGTTTTGCAAAACGGGGAATTCAAACGGTTGGGCGAAAACATCATTCGCAAGGCCGATGTGCGTATTTTAGCGGCCACCAATCAGGATTTAGCCCGCCTGATTAAAGAAGGGAAGTTTCGCGAAGATTTGTACTACCGCCTGAATGTGGTGCGCATTAGCGTGCCGCCTCTGCGGGAACGCAAGCCGGACATCCCTTTGTTAGTGGAACATTTTTTACAACGGGAAAATCCGCAATTGCGCATTAGTAATGAGGCGCTAAAAAAACTGATGGAATATCATTGGCCGGGCAATGTGCGCCAGTTGGAGAACATCATCAAGCGGGCTTGTATTTTGGCCTCCGACTCGGTCATTAAGGCGGATGATATTCAATTCGACGATTTGGAGACCCAGCCCTTAGACCAATTGCTACCAAAAAATTTGGAAGACGAAGCCACGCTGGAAGAAATCAAAAATTACATCATTCGGCGTCGTTTGCAACGCTTTAACGGCAACAAAACCAGAACGGCCAAAAGTTTGAATATTTCCTTACGCGCTTTGCAACTAAAGGCCAAAGAACTCGGGTTATAGTCATGGAATCCATCGGCAATTACGAAATTCTCGAAGTGCTTGCGGAACACGGCCCTACGTTAATTTGCCTGGCCAAACATAAAAAATTAGGCCGAAAGACCTTCCTGAAAATTTTCAAAAGCGCCGATACCGCTCTCTTAAAACGTTTCGAACGGGAAGCCCGGGTTGTGGCCGATTTGAACGACGAACATATTGTGGCTATTTACGATTTCGGTGAAGAGAACGGACGTTACTTCATCTCCATGGAATATGTGGACGGTTCGAATTTAAAAGAATACCTGGATCATCATGATTTAAGCGCCGATGAGATCATCGAATTCGCCTACAAAATTACCAAAGCCGTGGCCGTACTGCATCGTCGCGGTTACATTCACCGCGATCTCAAGCCGGAAAACATCCTGGTCGCCAGCGACGGCCGTATTAAATTGACGGATTTCGGGATTACCTTCCACGAATCGTTACACCATGTCACCACGGAAGGTTCTCTTTTGGGAACGCCTTTGTACATGGCTCCGGAGCAAATCAATAATTTACCGGTGACCCCGGCCAGCGATGTGTTTGCTTTGGGCATTATTTTTTACCAGATGGCTGCTAAAAAACATCCTTTCGCCGCGCCGCGCATCGGTGAGATTTTCTCTCAGATTTTAAGTAAGCCTGTTGACGATCTGTGCCGGTTGCGGCCCGATTTGCCCCCATGGTTCTGCGGCATGGTGGAAAAAATGCTCCGCAAAGAAGCGCAAGAACGCCAGATTTCTGCTGTGGAATTACTTGCCGAATTTGAGAAGAGGCTCGGCTTACCCAAAGCCCGATCCGAAGCGATTGAAGCACCGAGTGCCAGAACACCTAAATTGGTTTTCTATTTGGCAGGTGCGGCATTCTTTGTTCTGTTTTTAATATTGGGCTGGCAATTTGCACGACGAATGGAGCAAAAAACCTCGCCATCGCCGGCGGACACTCTTGCGATTAAAGAAACCAAGCTTCCACAGGAAACGCCAACCGACCTGTCCCAGTCCAACGTCGGTTCCCGGACAACAAAACCCGCATCAGATAATGCAAAAACGGCGGACGAAAAACATCCGGGTACGGTGCCGCCTTCCCTGAAAAATCCCCCTGTCGAATCCTTTGTGGATGTGAAAATACAGACCTACCCCTGGTGCAAAATTTATCTGAATTACCAATTGGTGGATTCCACCCCCATGATTCGCCCTTTAAAATTAAAACCGGGCAAGTACCTCATCGGCTTGCAAAATCCTTTGTACCCCTCTTTTACGGATAGCATTACCGTACCGGCACGAAAAACCTATTTGCTGAGTTTTAATCTGGATTCCATTTTTGCCCGCCTGGATTTGCAGGTTTTGCCCTGGGGCAAAGTGTACATCGACGGCAAGTACATCGGTGAAACGCCCTTGCAAAAACCGATTTATGTCACGCGCGGGAAACATTTTGTTGAAGTTAAGAATGATTTTTATGTTCCCTGGCACGATTCCCTGGATTTTAGCGGCAAAAGCCGCATTCGCAAAGTGATTGCGCTAAAAGAACGTACCCATAAATAAAATCTTTCTCTGCCGG
This sequence comes from uncultured Caldithrix sp., assembly GCA_964532875.1. Classification (GTDB taxonomy): domain Bacteria; phylum Calditrichota; class Calditrichia; order Calditrichales; family Calditrichaceae; genus Caldithrix. The sequence goes on from CAZHIZ010000043.1 coordinate 22,287, forward strand.
CTTTTTTAATGATCGGGAAAACGGTTTCATTCAATCATTCTTTTTTGTAACTTACCGAGAACCCGAATACGAAGGATGGGCTATGCTTTAATCGGGGAAATAAACAGAAGGATTTTACATGCAAAAAATCGTTGGGCTCTGCTTTCTTTTAATTTTTTCGGGGCAGCTTTTTGCGCAACAACATATTAAGGAACAAATAAAAGATCTCGATAAAGATTTTCGTTCGTTCCAATACAAAAAAGTTATTGAAAAAGGACAGTTTTTACTTTCCGATCCCTATGTGACCAAAGAAGACAGTCTGGAAATTTACAAATACATGCTCAATGCGGCTTATGCTCTGGCCGATACGGCCCAGGCCAAACAAATTATCAAGCAAATTATCAAATGCGACCCGGAATTTGCTTTAAATCCCAAAGACACCTCTCCCAAAATCATCGAATTTTTTAATCATGTTAAAAGTCAAATCAAACATCACCAACCCATAGTTCCTGCCGTTCCCGCACAAAGCGAAACGCCTCCGCCGGGCGCACCCGTTTACAAACCGTTGCCGTTACGAAGTATGATGTTGAGTGTGTTGTTACCCGGCAGCGGGCATTTGCATCAAAAATTGATGAAAAAGGGAATTCGCTTTACAGCGTTTTCCGTGGCATTGATGGGTGGAATTGCCTACAGTTCATGGGCAACCGTGCGTAAAAGAGATGCCTATATGCGCGCCGAACGCGGTGCCGATTTTGATCGTCTGTACGGCAATTACAACCGCATGTACAAATTACGCAATGCCTTAATCGGCGCATTTGTTTTATGGGATTTGTACGCCCTGTTCGATTTGCAAAAAGAATGGCAAGTTTCTTTAAGCAGTGAACCGAATGGCCGAACCATTTCGCTCGCGGTTACGATGCGCTGGTAAAGCCCATACCAACCATGCAGTTTTTGCATGGTACGCAATTTTTACATAGCCTCCTATCTTTGACAGTAGATATTAGTTAAATACATAAAAAACAATACATCATTT
>CAZHIZ010000044.1:0-22845 GCA_964532875.1 uncultured Caldithrix sp.
GTCGATTAATAGTTCTGAATGAAAAAAACAATTGCGTTTTTGTCATTTGTCGGACATGGCTATGCCTTAGTGGGAACAAATCCCTGTTTTTTAGATTATTTTTTGCCCTTCCACTTGCCCTGATGGTGGCCGCGCATGTTATTGCCGCTTTCACCGTCCATCGCTCCGGAACGCTCTTTCCACTTCGGAATATGGCGCATTTTCATTTGATCAGGATTACCGTGTTGTCCCTGTCCGGAAAAGATCAAATCGTTAATACCGTCGCCGTCCAAATCGATAAAGCGATGTCTTTGCTTGCGGGCATGCTTCTTGTGCCAATCGGCATCCATGACATCCGGAATGCCGTCCCCGTCGTGGTCCGGTAAAAGATCATTGTATCCGTCGCCGTTTTTATCGACAAAAGGCACACGTTTCATTTTTTTTTCGTGACTCGTTTTGACCCTGGTGGAATCCTGTGCCTGTGCCGGCGTGCTTAATAAAAGCATGCCCCACAACAAGGCCAAACTTAAAAAAAGAATACGTTTCATTGCTAATCCCTACCCTTCCAACCGTTTATTGTTGACGATATTCAATTTTTGCATCCGAGAACGCAAATGGCGTTCGGAAATGCCCAACAGGCGAGCGGCCTGACTTTGATTCCCCCGCTTGATTTCCAGTGCGTGCTCAATCATTTCCCGCTCAAAGGCCGCTACTTTCTCGGGATACGGGTCGTTAAAATTCGTCGGATCCAAAATATGCCGTTCCCTACTTACGCTTAAACCCTGAGGAAAATCGGACACGGTTAGTATTTCGTCTCGGGCCAAAACCACGGCGCGTTCAATCAAGTTTTCCAATTCACGGACATTTCCCGGAAAATGGTAACGCATTAAATAATCCTGGGCTTCTTTGCTGATGCCGCTTACCCGCTTGTTGTTGGCTTTGGCAAATTTATCGATGAAATGGCGAATGAGGAGCGGAATATCGCTTTTACGTTCACGCAGGGGCGGAATGTGGATGGTGACCACATTAATCCGGTAGAACAAATCTTCGCGAAATTTGCCTTGCCGAATCATTTCTTCCAAATTACGGTTGGTAGCGGCAATAACGCGCACATCCGTTTTAATGGTTTCGTTACCGCCTACCCGCTCAAATTCTCCGAATTGCAAAGCGCGCAACAACTTAACTTGTGTTTGCAAGGGAATATCGCCGATTTCATCGATGAACAGAGTGCCGCCGTCGGCTTGTTCGAAACGACCGATCCGACGGGCAATAGCGCCGGTAAAACTCCCTTTTTCGTGGCCGAACAATTCGCTTTCCAGTAAACTTTCCGTTAAAGCGGCACAGTTTACGGTAATCAGCGGCTTGTCCCGGCGGTCGCTGGCATAATGCACGGCTCTGGCAATTAATTCTTTACCCGTGCCGCTTTCTCCGCGGATGAGTACCGTGGCTTTGCTTTTGGCCACCCGAGCGGCCGTATTCAACACGCTTTCCATGGCCCCGCTTTGCGAAATGATGGCTTCGAATTTGAATTTTTCCTGAAGCTGCTGTTTAAGTAACTTGTTTTCCGAAACCAAATAAGCGCGTTCACGAATTTTTTGCACCAAAAGCTCCAGCTCGTCCAAATCCACCGGTTTGGAAAGGTAATCGTAGGCGCCTTCTTTCATGACCCGTACCGCATCTTCGGTTTGGCTGTAGGCCGTAATCACAACCACTGGGATTTCGGGATTAAAAGCTTTCACGGCTTTTACCACCTCCAAACCGCTCATATCCGGCATGCGAAAATCCGTTAGGACCAGATCGACCGTATTTTTGTGTATCAGTTCCAGACCGGCCGAACCGGACTGAGCAGTTAACACGTTGTACTTACGGCGCTGTAAAAACGATTTCAACGAAATAATCTGTGTCGGTTCGTCATCAATCAGTAAAATGTTAAAATCAGCCATTAACCTTACTCCGCTTATTTATTAAAATTGCCAGGAAATTCCGCCACCCACAATGGAGTTCCTGTAATCGTACCAATAGCTGTTCGATTTGTTGTAAATATAGTTGTAATTGACATTGAATTCCAAAGCATCCATGAATCGTTTGTTAAAATAAAAGGTCTTTTTAAACAAAACAAAAAAGTTTCGGTTCGTGTCTTTACGCAGGCCGCCCAGGCCGACGGTATCGCTTTGAGAGAGAAAGGCCTGTTCACTAACGTAATTTTTTTGCAAGGCGCCGCCTCCGATTTGCAATTTGGCCTGCCAGGGAAGTACCCAGGTCAACTGACTGGAAATCCCGTCGCTTTCGTAGCTGAAGGGATCGTCAAACAATTCTTCGTCCTGATAGTAACCGCTGCTGTTGATGTAATCGGTTTGGGATGTAAGGCTTATCTGCTTACGATATTGAACGTAAACGCCCACTTTGGGATGTAACGATTGTGCTACGCGGGCCAGCAGTACCACGTGACTCATACTGGGTACGCTCAATTGCGAAGGCAACGGCGTCTCTTGCCAGCGACGTCCGTGTCCGTGGCCCCACATGCCGCCTTCATCCGCAACCGGGGCCGGGCTGAGCACGCTTCCGCTAAACGCCTTCCGGCCCCAATCAGCTTCCAGAATAATCGTGGTTTTAGTGGGAAACGATTTGTTAACCTGAGCAAATAAATAATGTCGATAGTTGGTTAAATCGCTTAAATTCGAATAGCCGCGATAGCGAAAGTTGTAACCTGTTTTAAAAAAGAGAAAATCCAAATCGAAATTAAAATTGGCATAAGCGTACAATTGGTTGTAATTGTAATAATCGTATTGCTGGCCGTTGATGCGTAAGGCAAAATCGGCACCGTAATAAAATCCGTGCTGTTTATCCGAACCGAAGGCGTGGAAGGCATTCAGACCCAGCGATTGCAGCACAAAGTTGCGTTCACTGTAATCGCGGTAAAAGAAAAAATTACCGGCGTAATAAAATTTAAAATCCGAATCATTAAGTTGATAATCGATTTTGATTCCGGCATTGTTTAGAATATCGCTAATCGGTTGCGGCGAACGAAACAGATTATCGTCGGCGTAAGAATTGAATTCTACCTTTGTCGAGAGCTGAGCGAATGCCCATTGCGTCAAAAGGAATACGAGAAGTAAAGATAAAGTGCGTTGCATGGTTAAACTCCGTTTTAATTGATTGTTTGCCGGTTAATTTACAACAATTGTTCCAACTTTGCCCGCGATGGTCCAATATATTGTGTTTACTTAAGATACATGGTTTACCCGTTTTTTGTCCCATGCGAAAAACTCGACCGAATGGTCGAGATGGGTGTACCTTCGGTCGAATTCAGATCAAGATCTTTTTTAGCGGATGCAAAAATACGCCAGGAAATACCCATGATGTTGGTTGGCCGGTAATGCGCTTGAACCGTTTTTAAAGAACGGGGAAGCAGGTAATTTTTTCCGTTTGCCGGTGCATTTCTTTCCTTTTGAAAAGAATTTCTCAGCGTTAGCCATTTTTGTTTCGGATGCAAAATCCGGAATGTTTTCTTGTAAAAACAAGGTAATTAATAACTTACAAGATTTATTCCTGCTAAAGAAAAAGCGTATCGAATTTCCCCGGGTTTTTTGGCATTGCATTTGCATTTCAACCGGACAAAAAAAGAAAGGTTTGAAGATGCGTATTAATCTGACACCGTTAAAACAGGCCATGGTCGGCCAATTGGAACAAAACGATGTGGTGGCCAATAATTTGGCCAATTTAAATACAATGGGATTTAAAAAGGACCTTCTGTTTTTTGACCTCGTCCACGGAGATTCCAAAAAGGATGCCCGTTCGCATATAGCTACGGATTTTGCCCAGGGACCTTTGAAAGAAACCGATAATCCTTTGGATTTCGCGCTTTCGGGCAAGGGCTTTTTTACCGTAGAGACAGCGGATGGACCGGCACTTACCAGGGACGGACATTTTAAATTAGACGGAGATGGGATCTTGAGAACCCAGCAAGGTTTCCCCGTTTTAGGTGAGAGCGGCCAAATTGTTTTGGTCGGTGATGATTTGAATCCCAAAGACATCACGGTCACCGAGAACGGGGAAATTTACCTGGGGAACGAATTTGTGGATCGCTTGCTCGTGCAGGATGTGGAGGATCACAGTACATTGCAAAAGGTGGGAGCCAATTTATTCGCCTTAAAGGATACGGCCCAGCCCAAACCTTTGGAAAAAGCGGATGTTCATCAAGGCTTTCTGGAAGAGGCAAACGTGAATCCGGCGGAAGAGATGATCCGCTTGATTGAAATCCAGCGCAAATTCGAAAGCATGCAACGCATGGTTCGCGCCTGGGACGAAACTTTTCGTAAAGCCGCCAATGATGTGGGAAGATATTATTAATTAATAGATAGGAGATAACAGGGATGTTACGCGCATTAAAAACAGCCGCATTGGGCATGAGTGCCCAACAGCTTAATGTGGATGTAATTGCCAACAACTTGGCCAATGTCAATACGACGGGATTCAAAAAGAGCAGCATTGAATTTCAGGATTTGCTCTACCAAAACATTCAACGGGGAGATCATGACGGACGCGACGGGCATGAAAATCCCGCGCCAATCCAGATCGGTTTGGGCAGCCGGCCCATCAGCACCTTCCGTTCCTTTTCGCGGGGAGACATTGCCCAGACCGGGAATACGCTGGATTTGGCCATTAACGGTCGGGGTTTTTTTCAGGTGGAATTGGGTGATGGTAGTTATGCCTACACGCGGGACGGTTCGTTTAAAGTAAATTCCGAAGGCTATTTGGTTACCAATTCCGGTTTAAAAGTTTACCCGGAAATTACGCTTCCGGAAAATGTGAACAGCATTAAAATCAGTGAAAACGGAGTTGTCTCCGTCATGGTGAATGGAGAGACCGAACCACAGGAAATCGGACAGTTGGAATTGGTCAGTTTTATGAATCCTGCGGGATTGGAAGCCAAAGGCGGCAACCTGTTTACCGTTACGGAAGCTTCGGGTGAACCCATTTACGGCAATCCCGGTGAAGACGGTTTGGGCCAGGTGATGCAGGGCTATCTGGAAAAATCCAATGTGGATGTCGCTCAGGAAATGATCGATTTGATTGTGGCCCAACGTTCGTATGAAATCAATTCCAAAGCCGTAAAAACGGCGGATCAATTATTGGCTTTGATCAACAGTTTAAAGAGGTAAACCGATGACACGGCGCATTAAATGGCTGATAGTTTGGCTACTTTTATCGGGATTCTGGTCTGTGCAGGCCGGGGATGTTTCACAGGCTTCGATCCAAACGACCATTCGTGCCTATTTTGCGCAACGCTTTCATGTCGCGGATTCGGCCTTGAAAATAACCTTCCGGCGCTTACCCGACTTAACGCGCTTTAAGGGGCAGGCGGTAAACTTGCAATGCCATTCCCAGAATCGGCGCTTAAAATTGGGTTTTCAGACGGTCTGGTTGCATGTACTACGTAACGGGCGACTGTTGGTTAAGCTACCGGTGACGGTGCACGTGCAAATAAAAAAGAAGGTGGTCGTGGCCAACGGCAATATCCCTTTCCACGCTACGATAGAAGACAATATGCTGCGCGTGGAAGAACGCTGGATTAAAGACACGGAAGTTCTGGAAAAGGGATTCGGCTCGATTGACCGCCTGATAGGGCTGGAAACGACTCATTTTATCCCCGGCGGTAGCTTCTTAGTGCAGCGAGACGTACAGGAACGAAATGTCATTCATGCGGGCGATGCGGTGGAAATTTGGGTTCCGGCCGGAAATTTGGTGGTAACGGCCAAAGGAATTGCCCGCAGTGCAGGCAAAATCGGACAATACATTTATGTAAAAGACGCCACGACGGGCAAGCGGATTCGTGCCCGGGTGGAATCGGCGAATGTGGTTATTGTGGCCAACAAGGGGACATTATGAAATTTCTAATTTTAACGCTCGGCGTTTTGTTACTGGGGGCCGGTTTAAAGGCTCAGGATATTACTTCGTTGTACACGGATATTAAGGCCCATCAGGTCGGTGATGTGTTATCGGTAATCGTAGCGGAACGCACCAATGCCAATCGCGAATCGAAAAGCACCAGTCAATTAAATTCGCAAATCGGTATGGAAGCGGGTTCCAAAGGCAATATTTCCGACTTCCTGCCTGTGTTCGGCGGTTCCGGTACGTTTAAATCCAAACACAACGGTCAGGACGGTACCTCGCAGGCCGATCGTTTGACGGGGCGCTTGTCCGTACGTATCGTTAAAAAACTGGACAACGGTATGTTCGAAATTAAGGGAGAACGCAAGCTGAACGTGAACGGGGAAGAGAACTTAATGAAGCTGCACGGTTACGTGCGGCCCCGCGATATTACGGCGGCCAATACGATTTACTCTTACAACATCGCCGATGCCCAGATCGTGTACCGAAAAAGCGGATTGGGACAGAGCTTTATTAAAACCAAATCCATTGTCAAATTTATCACTTTTTCGCTGGCCGGATTGATGGTAGCGGCCAGTACGGGATATTTCATGTTTAAATAACAGGCCGGAGCTATGAAAAAATTCAAAAGTCAATGGATCATAATATTGGCCTTTCTAATTACCGTTGGCACGCCTTCGTTGCGGGCCCAAACGCGCATTAAGGATATCGTCAGCATCGAAAACGGGAATCGCATTTCTTTGATCGGATACGGGCTGGTGGTTGGTCTGGCCGGAACCGGCGATCGTCCCAACAGCCGCCGGGGCGCCATTTTTACCGTACAATCCATTAGCAATATGCTGGAACGCTTCGGGATTACGGTTCCCAGAGAACAATTACGCACGCGCAATGTGGCCGCAGTGATGGTAACGGCGCGCGTTCCCGCTTTTAGCCATGTGGGAACCAATTTCGATGTGGTCGTTTCGTCTTTGGGCGATGCCACCAGTTTAGAAGGCGGTGTGCTGTTGATGACGCCGTTACGGGACGGGAGCGGTCACAACTACGCAGTGGCGCAAGGGCCGATTTCAGTGGGCGGCTACAATGTGGAAACTTCCGCCGGAGAACGATTGCGCAAAAATCATGCTCTGGTCGGGCGCATACCCAACGGCGGATATTTGCAAGTGGAACCACCCAATCAGAATATCGATTTGAGTAAACCCCTTGCTTTGCATTTGAACGAACCGGATTTCGTAACCGCCAAACGCATTGCCCAGCGTATCAACCGTTTTTTCGCCACGGATAGTGCGCAGAAAGCGTATGCCCAGCCCATTAGTCCCGGGCAAATAGAGCTGCACTTTCCGGATTCTACCAAAACACCGGCCGAAGCGATTAACTTTATTGCCAAGGTAGAAACCCTAACCGTGAATGTGGATGTGGAAGCCCGGGTGGTTATTAACGAACGGACGGGTACCATTGTGGCCGGCGGAAATGTCCGCATTGACGAGGTCATGATTTCACACGGGAATTTAACCATCCACACCATGAGTTCTCCCGTGATTTCGCAACCGGCGCCTTTTAGTCGCGTGGGGCGCACCGTGGTGACGCGCATTACGCAAACCACGGCCAATGAAAGTCCGGCCCAAACGGCTGTCATTAAAAAGACAACCAGTGTGAGCGATTTGGCCAGTGCTCTGAATACATTAGGCTTAAAACCGCGCGATATCATTGCCATTTTTCAGGCTATTAAACAAGCCGGGGCATTAAAGGCCAAGTTGATTATCGATTAAAAACTGAAAAGAACAATCGATTTGTCAATTGAGAAGAGACGAAAGAAATAGCCCATTAAAATAAGGAAATTCCATGAATATCGCTAAAACCGCGTTGGGAACGACAAAAATAATTAAAGCGGAGCCAAAACCGACGACCGACAAAGAGGACAGGAAGCTCAAAGAAAGTGCCAAACAATTGGAAGGATTGTTTTTGTCGTTCATGCTCAAAGCCATGGAAAAAACGGTTCCCAAATTTGACGATAAAAAGGATTCCAACACCATGGTTACCATGATGTTCAGCATGGTGCTGGGACAGGACCTTGCGCGCAAAGGCGGCGTGGGATTATCCGATTTTATCTACAAAAATATGAAAGAGCATCAGGACAAAAACATAGCGATACCCACCCAAAATTGGATCGAAATGGTATCGGACAAATTGATTTCAGGGAGGCATCATGACGAATAAAAGACAACAAGAGTGCGACGGGGCATCCTGCAAAGATAAGCTGTACCAAATTCTGTTGGAAGAGATTTCGGCTTATGAATATCTGGCGGAGACCATCAAACAAAAACAGGATGCCATCATTCGTAACCATATTGACGAACTGGAAAATTTGACCGGTGTGGAACGACTTTTGGTGAAAAAGGTCGAAAACCTGGTACAGGTTCGCCAACGTTATTTACATGAAGTGGCGCACGATTCTCAAACTTCCGTCTCCCCAATGTTGAGCCGTTTTATTGAACAATTGGATGACGGAGAGAAACCGCGTTGGCGGAATATCGAACAGCGTATTCGGCACTATGTGGAACGCATCCGCCGCATCAATTCGGAAAATCAACAATTGATTCGCGCTTCACTCAATTACATTAACGGATTGGTCGAAATGCTCTATCCGCGTTCGGAAGGTGTGTACGATGCTTTGGGTAAGGAAAACACACCGGCAGCCAGCAAACCCTTGTTAAACGTGAACGTTTAAACGTAGGAAATCCGCAATGAGTATCTCCAGAATTTTGGAAATCAGTAAGCGTTCGTTATTGGCCTACCAATCGGCCATTAAAACAACCACGGACAATATTTCCAATGCCAATAACGAATATTACAAACGGCGGCGTGTCAATTTTAACGAACTGAATGCCGGGTACAGCGTTCTGGGTTTGAATATCAACGATGCCCATCGCTTGCGGCAGCGTTTCGCCGAATATCAAATTTATTCCGAAAATCAACTGTTTGGAAAATATCAGAGTACGCACCGCTTGCTTTCCCAGATTGAGGGCGTTTTTAACGAAGGCAACGATTCGGGTTTGTCCAAAGTGCTGGACGATTTTTTCTCGGCCTGGAACGACCTGGCGCAAGACCCGGAAAGCGATTACGCCCGCAATTTGGTTGTGGACAAAGCCTCGGTTTTGGCGGATAATTTTCAGCGCATTGACGGTGATTTGCAAAATATCAAAGATCAAATTAAACCCGAATTGAATTTACAACTGAAAGACATCAATCAAAAGTTGGGCTTGCTGCAAAAAATCGATCGCCAATTGCGCATGCGTTCCAATCCCGATTTGCTGGACCAGCGCGATAAAATTCTGGATGAACTCTCCCAAAAAATCAATTTGAAAATCAAGGAAAAAGATAACGGTGAAGTCAATATTTATTCCGACGGGGTTTTATTGGTTTCTTACGACACGTTAAACGAATTGAAATTGCAGGAAACAACGGGGAAAACGACCAATAAGTTACAAATTGTCCTTAAAAACGGCGGCCATGTATTGAATATTAATAGCGGTGAAATTGCCGGTCTATTGGAAATACACAACACCATTCTACCCCAATACAAAAACAGTTTGGATTCTCTGGCCCGCGGTTTGGCCCGCGAAGTTAACAAAATTCATCGCCAGGGCGAAAACGCCAACGGCGTCAGCGGAATGGATTTTTTCGCTTCGGATATTAAAGGCATGGCCGATTTTAAAGTAAATCCGGCCATTGTGAGCGATCCTTCGTTAGTGGCCAGTCGACGTTCCGGCGAAGCCGTAGGGAGCGGTAGCATTGCCAGTGACATCAGCGATTTGCAATCCAAAGCCATATTTAGTCAGGGGACGGTCCATGAATATTATCAGTCCTTTCTCACTCAGCTTGGCGATCAGATTAAGGAAGCTGATTTTAACGAAAATAGCCAAAAAATGATTATCGACCAGCTTAAAAATCAACGAGATGCGGTTACGGGTGTTTCCATGGATGAAGAAATGACCCAGATGGTGCAATATCAGCAGGCCTACAGTGCGGCCGCCAAAATGATTACTACGGTGGATCAAATGATGACCACCGTCATTCGGATGGTTTAAAAAACAAACAGGAAGTACTCATGCGTATTACTTCAGCCATGTTCATGCGCAATGCGATTGCCCGCCTGTTCCAAAATCGGGCAGACATGATGAACACGCAAGAACGCATTGCCAGCCAAAAGAAAATTGAGAAACCATCGGATAATCCCGTGGGATTTTCCCGCGCCAATCGTCTGCGTGAAGCGTACCGGCAAAATAAGACCTTCTTGAAAAACGTGCAAAGTTCGCAAGCCTGGATGGATAATACCAGTTCCATTTTAGATCAATTGCATCAGTTTGCCATGAGCGCGGTTACCGATGCTTCGCATGGTCTGGATGCCGTTGTTACTGATGATGTTCGCCAGGCCATTGCCTCTCAATTAAGCGGCATTTTGCAGGAATCGGTCTCTTTGCTCAATTCCACTTACATGGGCAAGAATGTCTTCGCCGGTACGGAAACCAAAATGCAAAAACCGTTTACTCAAAACGGGCTGGATGTCACCTATTCGGGTAACGGGGACAAAATAAAGCGCCGCATCTCCAAGCAGATGGTCATGGATATCAATGTAAGCGGAGACGAGTTGATGGCCACCAATTTCTTTTCCGCCATGAAAGAAACCATCGAAGCCTTGCAAAACGGCGATCAGGAGGCCATTAAAACGGCAGTCGATCATCTTAAAAAGGCCGAGAAAAACGTGCTCAAAGTCTCCACCGTTTACGGTTCGAAAATCAGTAACTTACAGTTGATTAAAGATCGATTGATTTCGAGTAACGAAAATTTAAAAGAATATATTTCTCAGGAAGAAGATGCTGTTCTGGAAGAAGAACTGGTTAAGTTGAAATCTCAGCAGGTTGCTTATCAGGCTACTTTACAAACAACCAGCGATATTATGAATTTAAGTATTTTGAAATACCTGTAAGTTCTAATTCCATTTGCAATAAGAAAAATGCGGCTGAGAATTGTGGTGTGAAGCCATGCCATAGATAATATCATGCTTCAGTGTAAGGTAATTCGGGAGAAAAATGGCCATGAAGTCAGACACACAAAAACAAAGGGAAGCTCCCTTGGTTTCGATTATTATCCCGGTGTTCAATAAACTGGAATTGACACACCGGTGCCTGAAATCCATTCTAAAAAATACCCGATATGGGAACTACGAGGTCATCGTTGTGGATAACGGTTCAACCGATGCCACGCGTGATTATTTGAAAAAGCTTAAAGCGCCGAACATCCATCCTGTTTTCAATGAAGAAAACCTGGGTTATGTCGGCGGATGTAATGCGGGTGCCAGCAAGGCGCGGGGTGACTATTTATTATTTTTGAACAATGATACGGAAGTGCGTCCCGGTTGGCTCGGCACTATGGTCACTCTGGCGGAAGAACATCCGGATGCGGGAGTGGTGGGCTCCAAGTTGGTCTTTCCCGACGGTACCCTTCAGGAAGCCGGGGGCATCATTTTTTCCGATGGTAACGGCTGGAACTACGGACGCGGATTTAATCCAAACGATCCTCGTTTTAATTTTGTGCGCAAAGTCGATTATGTTTCCGGAGCTTCTTTAATGGTGCGCCGTACGCTCTGGGAAAAAATCGGTGGGTTTGACCAACGGTACGCCCCGGCCTATTATGAAGATACGGATTTGTGCTTTAGTGCGCGGCGCGAAGGCTATCAAGTCTATTACCAGCCGGCCAGTGTGGTAATCCATTACGAAGGGCAAACCGCCGGCACCGATCTTTCTTCTGGGTTCAAAAAATATCAACGAATCAATCACAAGAAATTCGTAAACAAATGGCGTAAGGAATTGAAAAAACAATGGGAAAACAAACCGCAAAACGTTCCTTTTGCCTCCCAGCGGGATGTAACCGTGCGTATTTTAGTTGCGGATCCGTTTTTGCCTTTATGGGATCGGGCTTCCGGATCGTTGCGCCTTTTCAATTATCTGAAGATACTCAAAGAAATGGGTGCACATATCACTTTTTTGGCACGTCTGGGTTCCGATGATCCTAAATACAAATACACTTTGCAGCAACTGGGTATCGAAGTATATGAAAACGATGAAAAAGCTCTTTACGCATCCGGTCTGGTTACGCGTAATATTTTACCCCCCATCCCTTACGAAACAATTTTTAAAGAGCGCGCATTTGATTATGCCATTTTTTCGTTTTGGTTTTTGGCCGAATACTATATGGGTGTGGTACGTCGCTATTCACCCCAAACACAAATTATTGTCGATACGGTTGATATTCATTTTGTACGCGAGATTCGCCAGGCGGAATTGGCCGGTGATAAAAAGATGAAGAAAGAAGCCCTGAAAAAGAAAAAAAGGGAATTGGCGGTTTACAAACAAGCCGACCGGGTTTGGGTTGTAACCGAACAGGATAAACTGCAGATTGCCGATAAGATTGGGAAAGTGCCTATTGACATTGTGCCTAATATTCATCAGGCCGTACCCTGGGAAAAAGCATTTGACACAACCGAAGATTTGTTATTTGTGGGAAACTTTGCTCATCCTCCGAATGTAGATGCCATGTTGTATTTTACCAGAGAGATATTTCCCAAAATTAAAGCCCGGCTTCCCCATGTTAAACTCTACATTGTCGGTAATAACCCGACTGATGAAATCCAGAAACTAAAAAGCAAAGACATCATTGTTACGGGTTTTGTTCCCGATTTAAAGCCCTACCTTTTAAAGGCGCGTATTTCGGTAAGTCCGTTGCGCTATGGCGCAGGTATGAAAGGCAAGATCGGTGAAGCTCTTTCTTACGGTTTACCGGTGGTTACCACTTCCATTGGTGCCGAAGGAATGCATCTTGAAAACGAAGAGCATGCTCTCATTGCGGACGATTCGGCTTCGTTTGCCGATGCGGTGGTACGTCTTTACAATGACCGGCAATTATGGGAAAAATTGGCTCATAGCGGCCGGGCTCTGGTTAATACGTTGTGGGGACCGCAGGCCGTTAAAAACAGACTCACCGACATTTTTAGCCAGCCGCAGCCGGACGAATTTGCCCGTTGGCCCGAAGTATCCATTATCATGTTAACCTTCAATGCGCTCGAGTACACCAAAAAGAGCGTACGTACCATTCTGGACCATACACGCATACCTTACGAAATTATTTTTGTCGATAACGGTTCCACAGACGGTACGGTAGAATATCTTAAAGACTTACAAAATCGTTATGCGCACATACGGACTATTTTCAACAGCAAAAACAAAGGGTTTGCCCAGGGGAATAATCAGGGAGCGTTAAAAGCCCGCGGTGAGTATCTATTGTTCTTGAACAACGATGTATTGGTTTCGGATGGTTGGTTAGAAGATCTGGTTGCGGCGATCCGTCTTGATCCGTACATCGGGATGGTGGGACCAATCACCAATTCCATTAGCGGATTACAACGCGTTGAAAAGGTGCCCTATCGAGATGAAAATGGATTCCACCAATTTGCGGCACAAGTAAGGCAAGTCAATAAGGGTAAGATCACTCCCAGAAGACGCATTGCCGGCTTTTGCATGCTGATGCCTAAAAAAGTGTTCCAAGAACTAAACGGTTTTGATGTCCATTTCGGAACGGGTAATTTCGAAGACGACGATTTATGTTTGCGTTTGCGCAACTATCAATTGGCTATTATGGTGCACGAAGGCGTATTCATCCATCATTACGGCAGCCAAACTTTTAAAGCCAACAAGATTGCTTATGATCAGTCTTTGAAAAAGAAGGCGCGAATTTTCTTTAGAAAATGGCCGTACATTGATTACGAAGAATTATTGGAACTCAAAAATCCCATTTCGGAAGTACATGCTCAATTTAAAGAACAAATTTTTGAAAAATTGGAAGAGCAAGATGCTTCAGCCATTTCTAAACTGGCCGTACGAATACTCAGGGAAAATCCTCTTGATATCGAGGCGCGTTATTTTTTAGCTCTGGCTTTCTTCTGGCAAAAGAAGTTTTTGTCGGCTTTGGAACAAATTAAGATTGTAAATGAACACGAACCCAATCAACCGGCCGTTTGGAATTTATTGGGTGAAATATTAGTAGGCGAGGGCAGGCTGCAAGAGGCGGAAAAAGCCTTTAAACGAGCCTTGAACCTAAATGCAAACTTCCTGGATGCCAAGCGAAACTATGCGAATCTTTTAATTGAAATGGGCCAATATGACAAAGGGGTGGAAATTTTGGTGAATATTCTGAAGACAAATCCCGATGATGTCTCTACGTTGTTACTTCTGGCCAATTTGTACCTGGAAGCAGAACGACCGCAGCAAGCGGCTGATTTTGCCGAACGGGTCTTAAAAGTAGATGCACACAACACGCTGGCTCAACAGATTCTCCAAATCGTGAATCAAAATTTGGAATCAAGCCACAAAGAAGACATACGACCAAATTCTCAAAAAGAGATTGCCGTAGATCAAAGCTCACCAAACGAAAATAGCGGACAAACGCCGCGTTCTTTTGGAGAAGCGCCTGAAAAAAATCCGCAAGATATCGAAGCCTTGTACAATAAAGCCCTGGCATTGGAAATGCAAAATAAGTACGAAGCGGCCAAAGAAGTGCTGGAGACCATTCTGGAATATGATCTGAATTTTGTGGCGGCCTGGAATGATCTGGCAGGCATTTGCTACCAGCAGGGGCGTCTGGAAAAGGCGGCAGACCTCTTGCGGAAATCGTTGGACATTGACCAAGATCAACTCGTCGTGCGCAATCAATTAAGCGCCGTTTTGTTCGAGTTGGGACAAACGGAAGAAGGCCTTGCTTTGCTGCGTGAAACCTATCGAAAATTTCCTGACGATTTACCAACGATTGTTCGCCTGGCCAAAGCATTGCAGGATACGGGTAAAACGGAAGAAGCGCGCCGTTTGTGGATGCAGGCCATGGAAATAGACCCGCAGAATGTGGCGGCTCGCGAAGCGTTGGAAGCGATGATGGTTCCGGAAAAACAAGCCTGAAGGAGAGACGAATGTCCAATCTGAAATTATCGGTGTGCATGATTGTTAAAAATGAAGAAAAGTTTATTGAAGATTGTCTGAAAAGTGTTCAACCGGTAGCCGATCAAATGGTGGTCGTAGACACGGGTTCCACAGATGGCACGATTGAAATTGCCAAACGCTTTGGAGCGGAGGTGCATTCTTTCCGCTGGATTGATGATTTTTCCGCCGCACGTAATGCTTCTCTTAAATATGCCCGTGGCCAATGGATTCTTTGGCTGGATGCCGATGAACGCCTGATGCCCGAATCGATACCAGTCTTAAAAGATTTGTTGCGCCCCGAACGCAAAGCGGTGGCCTATTTGGTGTACATTAAAAATATCATGGCAGACGGTAAGAATTTTAAAATTTCCACGGGGCATCGCTTGTTTAACAATTTTAAAGGAATTCGCTTTCAGGGAAGGATTCACGAACAAATTATTTACAGCGTGGCCCGCAACAAGGGGGAAGAACGTCGTTCGAATATTTATTTGTTCCATTTGGGGTACGGTCTTTCTCCCGAAAAACAAGAGCAAAAAAACGAACGTAATCGCCGTTTATTGCTGCAAATGGTAGGCGATGAACCGCACAATGCCTATGCCCATTTTACACTGGGACAAAATTATTTATTAAGTAACGATTTGCAAAATGCGCTCAAACATTATTTGAAGGCCTTGTCCTTAAAAGGACTGGACCGATCGCTGCATGTTAATGTGTTGAATACAACGGCCGAAACCTATTTAAAATTGGGTGATCTCCAAAAGGCAGAACAATACGCCCGTCAATCGTTACAATTGGCCCCGCAACAGGTGGCGGCTTATTATTTGATGTATCGTATTGCCTATGCCGCACACAAACCGCAAGAAGCCGTGCAACGCTTGCAAAAATTATTGGAAATGAATCGCAAAAGCGATCAAATGCAACGGGATGTCTCTACGGACATCATGCTTGACGAGACGGATATTTTAATCACGCTGGCCGATCTTTTAGCGGAAATAGGGCAGGTGGATGAAAGCGTTTCTTATTGGTATCAGGCTCTGCAAAAAGCGCCGGACAATTGGGCCGTCCTGAAGCGTTTTTTAAACTTTTTATTAAAAACCAAACGCTGGCAGGAAGCCCTGAATTTGATTGACTCCCGTCCGATCGAACAGGATCCCGCTTTGTTGGACATTAAAGGGATGTTGCAGATAAAACAGCAGGATTTCGTGGGGGCCATCCAATCGTATGCCCGCCTTTTGCAATTAAAACCCGAAAATACGGAAATCGTTCGACGTTTGGCCGGATTATTTCTAAAAATCGGTCAGGCGGAAAAAGCCGAGCGATTGATGCAGATGCTGGAAAGTCTCGAACAGGCCCGGGCGGTTGTTTAAACGCTGTATTATTTTGATTATTTTTAACAACTTTTTTAATTATACGAAATATTTCCAAAAACATTCCTGTATTCTTCGCGCTTCTTTGTCCTCTCGCCGCTGAAACGGGGAACAATTCGCCGGCAACGGTGTTTATTTTGATAACTGTCATTGATCTCGAAATTTTAGTAACTAAATTTATGCCTTGATTTAGATTTGAATTGAAATTAATATCCTATTAAATTCAAAATTTTACATTACTTTACTGGAGGGGGTCTTTTTAGAACTATTTGTTACGGTTTTAATAAAGAAAAGTTAAATTGAAAAAGCTGTACAGGTAATTTGAAAACGCATTTTGCACGTTTAAAAGGACTTCCTCTAAGGAAGCTTTTTAGCTTCATTACGCCCATTTTGTTTTTCCCGATTGTTTTAACGGCACAAATCGGGATTCACGTGCCCCCGCCACCGCATACGGTGCATCTGTTTCAACCCAAATTTTACGGGCTGGAAAAAATTCCTTACGATTCCACTTTATTTGATGTCAAACCGCTTTCCTACCAGCGTTTAGTCACCATGGATTCCACCAATCAATACATTTCCTTCCGCGAAGTAATCGGCAAGGAAGACGTTTTGCTGCCGGCCGTGGTGGATTTAAATACGTACGTTAAAATGCGTCAACAATTCGATTTACGCCAACTGTGGAAACAGGCCGTGGTCAGTCGGTTCGGCCAACAAACAGAAAGCGGGTTCGGAGCCATCAAGCTGGACATTCCCTTACACATCAAAAGCAAAACCTTTACGCGCATTTTCGGTTCGGACCGCATCGGCCTTAAAGTGACCGGTAATATTTCCTTCGATTTATCCGGGCGCAGTGAAAAACGCTCCGGTTCGGCGGTAACGGCCCTGGAAAGCCAAAATACCTTTAGCCCGCGTTTTAAGCAAACTCAGCAGTTTACCGTCGAGGGGAAAATCGGTGACAAGGTGACCGTTTCGGTGGAGCAAAACAGTGAGGCTACGGTTGACATCGAAAACACGTTGAAATTGCGCTATGACGGCGACGAAGATGAAATCGTGCAGAGCATCGAAGCGGGTAACATTTCCCTCTCCTTACCGGCCACCAAATACGTTATTTTCGGCGGTTCCAATAAGGGCCTGTTCGGATTAAAATCCAACATGCAAATCGGCAATTTGCACATTACCACCATTGCTTCACTGGAAAAAGGACAGCAACAGGAGCTTTCCCTTAGCGGCGGTTCGCAGTCGTCCACCCAAACCGTGCACGATTACGAATTCATTAAAAACCGCTATTTCTTTGCGGATTCCGTTTACCGTGCTCATTTTGAAGATGGCTTAAAAGAAGACAATCCGCAAACCTTTCAATATGTGGCCGGTTCGGAAATTTTGCAATTGGAGGTTTGGATTTCTTCCAGCTATTCCGATCCGGAAGCGCGGCGCGGTGTGGCGGATGTGGATCCTACCAAATATCTGGACGCCAATTTCAAATACAAAGATGTGGATTTGGACAAAATTCAGGCTGTCCCCGGCAAAGTGGAAACCGGATATTTTAAGCGTTTGGAATATGGCAAGGATTATTTTTACGATAAATATCGCGGCTTTTTTTGGTTGAATCAAACCGTCGATAATAATAAGGTGTTGGCCATCGCGTATGCCACGGCCAATTCGTTTTCCGATCCCAATGTGCCGACCATCGGTACGTTGAGCGAGGCCCTGGCCGATACGGGAAAAACCGTGATCCTTAAATTGATCAAACCGCGGCAGAATCAACCGGCTTACAAAAGCACCTGGCCGCTCATGATGCGTAATGTCTATTTTTTAAGCGGTACGGACATTCAAAAAGACGGATTCGATATTCGTATCGAAAATAACGTTAACGGGACGCACCAGATTTATCCCGAAGGTAGTGACCGCACCTATCTGAATTTACTGGACTTGGACTTGATGGATGAGAACGGCAACTTGGTGGAAGGAGGGGACGAAAAGGTCGATAACAATCCCTACATTGTGGATTACAAAAACGGTATTCTTATTTTTCCTTGTCTGCAGCCGTTCGATCCGGAACCCGGTAGCCGCTTTAACGGCCGCTTGCCCAAAAAAGATTTGGTGGAAATTTACGATCTAAACAATTCCAACAGTACCGATTTCGTGAAGCGCAGTAAATTCGATATCATCGTAACGTCCAAAAGTACCAAATCCAAGTTCGATTTGGGATTTTACGTATTGGAAGGAAGTGATGTGGTAACCCTGGGCGGGCAAACACTGGTGCGCGGCAAAGATTACATGATCGATTATTTTACCGGTCAATTGACCTTGATTTCGCCCGAGGCCAAACGCAGCAGTTCCAATATTCAAATTAAATACGAACGGGCCAATTTGTTTCAGCTCGATAAAAAAACCATTTTCGGTACGCGCATGGAATACCGTTTCTGGGATAAATCCTTTATCGGTTTTACCGCCCTGTACATGAACAAAAGTACCCTTGATGAGCGCGTCCGTGTGGGGCAGGAGCCGTTTCGTAATTTTGTGTGGGATTTCAACACGGCGTTGCAATTTAAACCGCGCTTTATTACCCGCCTGCTGGACAAACTGCCCATTGTGGAAACCAATGCCGATTCCAAAATTGATATCGAAGGCGAATTTGCACAGGTACTGCCCAATCCCAATACCTTAAACAATAATGCCACTCACGATAAAGACGGTGTGGCTTACATGGACGATTTTGAAGCCAGCAAACGCACGACGACATTAGGCATTCGCTATCGTACCTGGTCCCGGGCCAGCGCGCCGGTTATTATTCCCAAATTAGGCAATCATCCCGTCGATATTCTCAAAGCCGATCATGCCCGTGCCCATATCGTCTGGTTTAATCCTTACCGTCAGGTGCCCATCAAGGACATCTGGCCCAATCGCGATGTGAATGCGCAAACCGGTCAAACAACGGATGTTTTGGGCATAGATATCTGGCGGGATAAAGGAAGCGATCCCGATAGCGCCTGGGCCGGTATCATGCGTTCGACGGCTTCGTTTGCCAATCAGGAAAAAACCAAATACATCGAAATGTGGGTACTGGGCAATCAGGGAACGGTTAATATCGATATCGGGCAAATTTCGGAAGATTCGTACGTGCGCGGCTACAACATTCGCGGAGAACGCAGTTTGGGCAGTTTGAATACGGAAGACAAGAATAATAACGGATTGCTCGATCCGGGTGAAGATGTGGGCTTGGACGGTATTCCCGACGGACAGCCGGGCGATGATCCCGATGATGATTGGAGAGAACCCAGACTGAACGCCTGGAATCGTTATGACGGCGTTTTGTACGACGGTATTAACGGTACGGAAGGCAATAGCAAATCGCGCGAGGCGCACTATCCGGATACGGAAGATTTGGACGGCGACGGCCAGCTTTCCACCATCAATTCCTATTTCGAATACTCGTTTTCGTTGGACAGCATGGATGCCCACGCCAAGGAATGGTTGGTGGGTTCCACGCCGAAGGGCTGGCGCCAATTTCGTATTCCCTTAAAAGAATTTACGCGGATTATCGGCCATCCGGACACCAGTTTTCAGCAGGTATTGTACGTACGTTTGTGGTTTAGCGATATTCCGGAAGAAAGGCGCACGCGTATTTTAATTGCCACCTTCGATTTTGTGGGTAACGAATGGGAAGAAACAGGGGTTGCTCAAGACGAAAAACACCGGAATTTCGTAAAAAATGATTCGTTGTTTACCTTGGCGGTTTACAACACAGAAGAAAACGCGGATGCCATTCCCGGCGGCCCGGAACCGTACAAATCCCCGCCGGGCGTTAAAGGTGTGCGTGATCGTATTACGCGGGCCATGTCCAAGGAACAGTCATTGGTTATGCGCTTTTTCGGATTGAAGGCCGGTCAAATTGCCGAAGCGCGTAAACAATTGTACCAGGTTATCAGCCTGGTTAATTACCGTAAATTGCGACTTTTTGTGCACGGAGATCGATCGTTACCGCTGGAGCCGCCCCAGTACGACGAGAACGGCGTGCCCAATTCCGAACCTTCGCCCATTCGTTTCTATTTGCGCTTCGGATCGGATGATAAAAACTATTACGAATACGGCGAAGACGTTTACGCCGGTTGGAACAAGGCCAATAATGTGGAAATTGATCTGGACGACCTGGCTGCCATTAAAGATGATCCGTCGCTCAACATCGGAACGAGCGACAGCCTGGTTTTCATGAAGAAGCTCTCCAAGCCACAGGCTTACTACAAAGCCGTAGGCATGCCCAGTTTAAACACCATTCGCTATTTCACCATCGGCATTAAGCATCGCGGAGACGAAACCGGTCGCAATCCCGATGATTTTACGGGTGAAATTTGGCTGGACGAATTGCGGCTTTCCGGTGTACGCAAGGTTAAGGCAACGGCTTTGCGTCTTTCCACGCGAATGAAGTTTGCCGATGTAGCCAGCTTTAACGCCCAATGGGAAAGCAAAGATGCCGATTTCCACAATGTGAGCAAACAGTTCGGTTCCGGCAATACGGAAGAGCGGCAAAGCTATTCGGGTAAATTGTATTTGGATAAATTTCTGCCGGCGGGATTGGATATTTCCATTCCTATCGATGCGCGGGCCTCGTTTTCGCGCAGCATTCCCAAATACAAAACAAACAGCGACCAGTTGTCTCATTACCAGAACAATACAATCGATCGTAAATTGCGTTCCTTATTCGGCTTGCGCAAAGTATCGCCGGAAATTTCCGTGATGTCCAATAAAAGTGAATTGTACGGTATCGGGACCACCATAAAAAAACGTTCCAAATCCAAATTTTGGTTGTTGCGTTACACCCTGGACGGCATGACGTTTGATTTTGACTATTCCAAGAAAAAAAGCAGCAATTGGGAAACGGCTTTCAACAAATCGGAATTGTACAAAGAAACCTTTAGCTATCAAATTCCTTTTGGTCGTAACAATTACTTTAAACCGTTTAAATTTTTGAAGAAGATTCCTTTGCTCAACCGACTGAGCACGCAAAAGCTCTATTACACGCCCAGTTCGGCCAGTTTTAATTTGAGTATTACCGACACCAAATCGGCCCTGTTGCGGCGTAGTAATGCCAAGCTTACCCGCCTATGGAATTTGCAATCTACCCGCAGCATGCGCACCAGTTACAAACTGTTCGATAATCTCGATTTCAGTTTTAACCGCAGCTACAATTCGGACGGCGATTTTGTGGGTTTAACGCATAAAAAGTTGTTGGAGAATATTTTTAAAAAAGGCGATTTCGGTCTGGATACGGATATCCGGCAATCGTTTCAAGGTAGTTTTAAGCCGAATTTATTCCGCTGGTTAAAACCCAGTTTTTCTTACAATAGTAATTTTTCGTACCAGTTGGCCAATTCTTACAAATATCGTAATACGTCCAGTTCCAGCACCAAGCGCATCGATATTTCCTTTAGTCCGGGTGAATTCATAAAAATCATTTACAATCCCAAAAAACACGGCCGCTCGCGATCGCGTTACGGGCGGAGAGGCCGTCGTTCGATTCGCGGGCGGGGTACTGCCCAAAAAACGGAAAAGAAAAAAGAAGAAAAGAAGAAGTCGTTTTCGTTTCCCAATCCGTTGATGTGGGTGTACAATACCATTGCCAGTTGGAGTAATATTCGCACCAGCATTTCGCGCGACGATCGTGTGCAAAATCACTATTTGGCCGGCATGCCGGGTTGGCGCTATCAGTTCGGTTTTACCCGCAGCCCGGGGGTGCCGCAGGATTCCACTCTGGACGTTAATCTGATCGGCCCAAGCGAAAGCAAGTCCATTACCGTGCGTACGCAAACCAGTTTTAGCGTGGCCAATTTGGCGCGGGTTTCGCTAACGCATAACTATCAAACGCAAAAAAGTTTGGCCGATTACGGACGTTCCGGTTCGGGTAGTACTTCCAGCTCTTACTTTTTCTTTGGTGACGATCCGGGCGGTAGTTTTCATGGGCTGGGTTCGCTTTTTGCCTTTGTACCCGATTGGAATGTACAGGTGAGCGGCGTGGAAAAATTGTTCTTTTTCCCGAAATTCGCCAAGTCCATCAGCATTACCCACGGGCATAGCAGCAAATACACGCAGCAGTCTCAGGTTAAATTGGACGGAAGTTTTTTGCCGACCAATCAAACCTTTACCAGCGCCTGGCAACCGTTGGTCGGCGTAAACATTTCCACCAAATGGGGCGTTACGGGCACCATTCGCTACACAGGTTCGACCAATTTTGCCTATTCGGCCAGCGGTGGCGCAACCAAATCGCAAAACAGTTCGTTCAACATGTCGTTCAGTTATTCCAAATCCGGCGGCTTCCGCATTCCCATTTGGCCTTTTAACAAACGGAAATTCAAAAACGAAATCAGTTTTAATTTGGCCTTTGACGCCTCCGCCAATCGGACGTTCCAACGGCAGTTCGGGCAAAAAACGTTTGAAGAAAAACAGAATAACAGTACCTGGAAATTACGGCCTTCGGCTACCTATCGTTTTAGTACCAAGGTGCAGGGAAGTCTGTTTTACGAAACCGGTGTTTCCAAGAACAAAATTTCCGGTAAATTTTCCTACAACGAATTCGGCATTACGGTCAA
>CAZHIZ010000045.1:0-12191 GCA_964532875.1 uncultured Caldithrix sp.
GTTTTTACCTTTTGCCCCAAACTATTAAACACCGTTAAGGTTACGTAACCCGATTGGGCCAAATGATAACGGATGCGTGTTTGCGGGTTGAAAGGATTGGGGTAATTGGGTTCCAGGGCAAATGTACGAATGTTTAACTTTTGCGCTTGCGCTACACCCGCTTGAGTTCCGCTGGGATCGATTTGGGCGAAAGAAGTGGCCCAGCGTCCGTCTTCTTTTGAAAACGGATCGTAATCGCCTCTTGTCCAGGCATATTGGTTGAAAATCCAAAAATTGTAATCATTACTTGGATCCAGAGCAATGGAACTGTAGTCTCCCCAACGATTACCAACATGAAACGGATTAAAGGTACGCAGGTAGTAATCTTCACCCAAATGCATGGGTTGCGAAGCCTGCACGGCGCCGGGTGCGTCCGTACTTTGATGAACCGTGAAATAGGAGCCGGCATAAATGGATGAAGCGGAAGCGGAAAAACCGATGCCGATGTCGCCTTTGTAGTTGGAGGCGATGGCCGGAAATCCGGTGGCTGTTTGAGCGGCAATATCTTCACCGCCGATAAAGCCCTGCTCTTGCAAAGCAATATTAAGTAAATCGCTCGTATTGGCCGCAAACCAAAAGACGGTTGCCTGTCCGCTATCGGGGCCGGTGGGCGGATTAACGGTAAATGCGCCCAGCAATGTGTCACCGCGCCAAAAAGCGCTTTGGGCGCGGTCATCACCAAAATCGATGGTGGCCGTTCCGCCGTTTTGCGGAGCTTCAGGCACGCCGAGGGCATTGTTGTGAATTTGTCCGGGATTCAGGAATTGAATCTGAAAAACCGGGCTGCCGGAATGCCCTAAAGGATCGATGACCGTATAAACGGCAATATCGTCATCGTCGCCATTACCGTTGTCCCATTCCGAGCTAAATAAAAAGACGCCTACCGTATCACCGTTTAAAATGGGTTGCGGGCCGGACATAATGGCCGGAATATTGGTAAATGACTGACTCGACAAACCGGATTCACTGGATAAATCGTAAATGTGAACTTGGGAGGTATCGCTTCCGTTGTAAAGGCCCTTATCCAATATCCATAAACGTGAGGCAACATAGGCATTGCTGAAATCAAACATATTGCCCGTAATGTAAATGGCCTCTTTACTGACGGACAGGCCCGGAAAATCCAACCAGGTTTCTTTGGCATTGATGGTTGTTTTGGTATTAATTCTTTGGAAATACCAGCCGTCATTGGGATCATCGGAAACGGACACGGCTAAGTGGATGTAACTGATATTGGAGGGAGTTGAACTCTGCTCATCGGCAATGACAATGTAACGGTGATTGTAGGAATCGTACACCACGCGCGGATCGAACAAATCGCTGGGATTGGTTGCGGAAAAGAAGGTATTTAAACTTTCGCTGTGTTGTTGAACCCGATCGATTTTGCCGTACCATTCAATAGCCGTATTAACGGCCAACAAAAAATGATTGGGCCCCACACATCCGGCATTATCCGGCGGTACCTGTGCCCCGTTGTTTAAATCGGAGTCTTGCTGATAATTAATAGACTCGGTAACCGGTCCGTCTAAGAAAGGGGTGCCGGTTGTAAAAAACGGTTGTTGCGGTTTGAGAAGATTAGTTACACCGCTATGGGACGGTACATGTAAATTGCCGGTCATTTTGCCAAAGTGATAAAGTGCTCCGGCCGAAAGCCGGGGGCGGGTCGTTTGCCGATATCGGCTTAACGGGCCCTTCTCAGAAGCAAACAGGGCCGATGATGTTAAAAAAACGATACTTAACATCAATCCCCCGAAGAGACGCCAAGGTAATAAACGATGCATAAGAAGCCCTCCTTTATGTTTTATTAAAATTGAATATGCTCGGGTTTTCGGGTTTTTACCCGTTGACAGGCGAAACAAGCGTTTCGCATTAAAACGCACGGCACGTATTATTTTATTCACCGGTTTTAAGATAAAAATATTCATCTATTGTAAAAGCTCAAAAATCACAATTAAATATCTTTTTTTAACAATTAATCTATCCGAAATATTTCTGCATGTTAAGAATCGAGTTACGGATAGTTAGAAACTGGTACGAAGGGTGCCGGATTTTAAATGTGCCAGTAGCCGAATTTTCGTTCTGTAGTTTTAATGGGGTATTCCCTCATATTTTTTGTTTTGTATTTTGTCTTTTTTCTTGAATTGTTCCCCCTCATCTTTTTTGGCTAAAAAAACAAGATATTCACATCCAACCGTTACAAGAAAATAGATGAATTTCAAGTTGTATTTTATGCCATTTTTCAATAGCTTACCTTGCGAATATTGAGATTATTTTGATAATTAATCATAATTTGATATTAAAAACGATTAAACGTTTTAGGAGGAAACAGCATGTACACGTTAGTCCTTTTGCGACACGGTGAAAGCGTTTGGAATAAAGAGAATAAATTCACGGGCTGGACGGATGTGGATCTTTCGGAAAAAGGTATTCAGGAAGCACATGATGCCGGTAAGGCCTTGTTGGAAAAAGGATTTACTTTTGATATTGCTTATACGTCGGTTCTTAAACGGGCTATCCGCACCTTGTGGATTGTGATGGATGAAATGGATTTAATGTGGATTCCGGTTGTGCGTTCCTGGCGATTGAACGAGCGCCATTACGGCGCCTTACAGGGACTGAACAAGGCCGAAACGGCAAAAAAATACGGAGAAGAAATAGTACATCAATGGCGACGCAGTTACGACGTACCACCGCCCGCTTTAAGTAAAGATGATCCCCGTTACCCCGGCCATGATCCGCGTTACAAAGATGTGCCCGAAGAAGAGTTGCCCCTAACCGAATGCTTAAAAGACACGGTTAAGCGTTTTATGCCCTTATGGCAACAGACCATAGCGCCCACTATCAAAGAAGGCAAGAAAGTGATCATTGCCGCCCATGGCAACAGCTTGCGCGCTCTGGTGAAATATCTGGACAATATCTCCGATGAAGAAATTCCGGGATTGAATATTCCCACCGGCATCCCTCTGGTTTATGAACTGGATGAAAATCTAAAGCCGATTAAACACTATTATTTGGCGGATCAGGATAAAGTTCAACAAGCCATTCAGTCCGTGGCTAATCAGGCCAAAGCCAAATAAACGAATCAATCGGCGGGTAGGACATGAAACCGGCCGCTGGTTTGGGAGTGAAAATTTGGAGATAAGCATTAATGGGCGAAAATAAAGAGCATAGGAAAGGTATGGGGCTTTGGGCCGCCATTTCCATTGGAGTGGGCGGCATGGTTGGTGCCGGTATTTTTTCCATTTTGGGAGCTGCTTCGGCCATAGCAGGTAATGCTCTGTACGTGTCGTTTTTCATTGCCGGGTTGGTCGCTCTGTTCAACGCCTATTCATACGCCAAGTTGGGCGTAAAATATCCCACCGCCGGCGGTCCGGTTGAATTTCTGATTCGTGGCTTTGGAAATTCCGTCTTGAGCGGAGGACTCAATATTTTGCTTTGGGTGGGGTATGTGTTTGCCCTGTCACTTTATGCCCGTGCTTTTGGCGGCTATGCCATGACCTTTTTACCCAAGGGCAGTTCTCCGATTTGGATTGGAATTTTGGGAACCGGGATTGTTCTGTTTTTTGTATTATTGGAATTTATCGGTTCTCGGGCGGTAGCTGCTTTTGAGTCCGTTAACGAATTCATCAAAATTACGGTACTTGTCTTGTTTGCCGTCGTCGGCTATTTTAGTATTAAACCAGAATTGTTGGCCCTGTCCGCCTGGCCCGGGAGTGAACACATCCTGTTCGGAGCGGCGCTCATCTTTATTGCGTACGAGGGATTCGGCCTTATTACCAACGCTGCGGAAGATATGGCAACGCCCCACAAAACATTGCCCAGGGCTTTGTATTTAAGCATCTTTATCGTTATTGTCATCTACGTGACCGTTTCCATGAACGTTGTGGGGCATTTGTCCATTCCCGAAATCATTAAAGCGCAGGATTATGCCCTGGCCCAGGCCGCCAGACCTTTTTTGGGTAAAATCGGATTTGTAATTATCGTTTTAACGGCTTTACTCTCAACGGCTTCCGCCATAAATGCCACGTTGTACGGCGGAAGTAATGTCAGTTACATGATCGCACGCGACGGCGAGCTGCCCAAAATGTTCGAACGTACCATTTTTCATCAAGCCAAAGAAGGTATGCTGATAACGGCCGGTTTTGTAATCGTTTTCCTTAATGTTTTACCTTTGGACCGTATCGCGCTTTTAGGAAGCGGCGCATTTTTGGTGATTTACGGTTCGGTAAATGTTGCCCATTTACGCATTTACCGGGAAACCGGGGCCAAGGTCTGGATTATTTGGGTGGCCATTTTGGGCGACCTGACTTCGTTGATTATCTTAACAATTTACACTTTGCAAAAAGCGCCCGTCACATTTATAGTACTTTTGGGCACTATTGCCTTTTCCTTTTCCGCGGAATGGGCTTACCGCTCCATAACGCGGCGCGAACTACGGATAAGAAGAGTACGGAGAAAAAACTGATGCACCAAAAAACCATAAAAATAGGTCGGCTATTCGGCATTCCCATCGAAATCGATTATTCCTGGTTTTACATGTTCTTTCTGGTAACCTGGTTATTGGCAGCGGAATATTTTCCGGCTCACTACCACGGTTGGTCAACAGAAATGTATTGGTTGTTAGGACTGGTTACCTCCATCCTGTTCTTTGTAAGCGTCTTGTTGCATGAACTGGGGCATTCCCTGGTGGCACGGTTTTTCGGGATACCGGTGGATGATATTGTGCTGTTGATTTTCGGCGGCATTTCCAAAATCAGGCGTAATCCCAAAACCCCGGGGCAAGAGTTTTGGATGGTTTTAGCCGGTCCTCTGGTGAACATTGCTTTGTGGGCTATTTTTACGATGCTTGCACCAATGGTTCGTTTTTCGGAACCGTTGTATGCCTTGTTTACCTATTTGGCTTTCATCAATTTGATTTTGGGAATTTTCAATTTAATTCCGGGATATCCTTTGGACGGGGGCAAAGCCTTATTAGCCATCATCTGGGCGGCGAACCATGATTTGCAAAAAGCGACCGTCATTGCGGCCAATGTGGGACGAATGTTTGCCTATTTGTTTATCTTTTTAGGGCTTTTCTTTATTTTTGCCGGCGATATTTGGGACGGTTTATGGCTGGGCTTCATCGGTTGGTTTTTGGAAAGTGCGGCTACCACTCAAGTTCACAAGGAATAGACGACCTATTTGGCCACCCAGTCGTTTTTTAAACCAGTGCACCTCGGATTCCCAAACAGCATTCTCATTTTTTTGAATTTGTTATTTTGTATTGAATCTTTCTTCTTTCCCCGTTCCTCTTTAAATTTCATTTGACGGAATTAAAATTTTAGTTTCTGGAGGAATATGCCCGAATTACCCGAGGTGCAAACCGTAATCGCCGAATTGCGTTCCCTAATTATCGGAAAATGTATTCGGAAGATAGAAACACTTTGGAATAAAACCCTGGTTAACCGCAGTCAAAAATCTCTTGAAGGCCAGTGCATCCGGGATATTTTGCGCAAAGGGAAGTATTTGATCTTCCCTTTAAACGAAAGCTATCTCATCATCCACTTACGCATGACCGGACGCCTATCGTTTGCCCCTTCCGGCGCCTCTCGAATCGAAAAAGAACAAAATCTGAATCATGTGCGGCTGATTATTCATTTTAGCGACGGAAGCCGCCTTTTGTTTGATGATACGCGTAAATTCGGACGGGTGTACCATGTGGACAATGTGCGCGAATTTCTGCAACACGTGGGCAGAGATGCCCTGAATGGGCAATGGACTCCGGAAGAATTTTACAAAAAACTGCAGGGGCACAAAACGGGCATCAAGGCCTGGCTGATGTCCCAAAGATTTATCTCGGGATTGGGCAATATTTACACTGACGAAAGTTTGTTTCGGGCCAACATTCATCCCGAACGACCGGCTTCTTCCTTAACCCCGGAAGAAGCCCGAAGATTGTTCGACGCCATTCGTTTTATTTTGCAGCAAGCCATCGAAAATATGGGTAGCACCATTTCCGATTATCGTGATGCGTACGGCAATCCGGGTAAAAATCAAAACTATTTTAAAGTGTACAAACGCGAAGGCAAACCTTGTTTCGTTTGCGGAACACCCATTCTTAAAAAACGCGTGGCCGGCCGTTCGACGCGGTTTTGCCCCCAATGTCAACGCTAAACTTGGAAGGTACCGTTATGATCATTACCTTTTTAAGTGATTTCGGAAGTGAAGACGGATATGCGGGCAGTGTAAAAGGCGTTTTGTTGAGCAAAGCCCCGCAGGCTGTTGTCGTCGATATAAGTCATGATATTCCGCCTTTTGATGTGAAAAGGGCGGCTTATACGCTGCTAAATTATTACGATAGCTTTCCCGCCGGTACCGTGCATCTGGCGGTGATCGATCCCGGCGTGGGCAGTGCCCGTAAAGCGCTCATTTTGCAATGCGCCCGTTATTATTTTGTGGGGCCCGACAACGGATTGTTCTCTTTATTGCAAAAACGGGAATCGTGTCAAATGTGGCAGATTCTTCCTGAAAAAGTCAATCCGAATTTGACAAATGCCACCTTTCACGGCCGCGATTTATTCGGCCCGGCGGCAGCCATGCTGGCCATGGGAACAAAACCGGAGCAAATTGCCCGACCTTTAGGGGAAAAGCCCCTGTCCGAAACTCCGTTTCTCGATTTACAGGGCAATATTTGTTCGGCATCCATTTTGGCCATCGATCATTTCGGGAATATTGTCAGCGCTTTACACCGTGATGATTTAAAACGTTGGAAAAAATCAATAAAATTAGTAACTTTTAAAAATTACCGAACCACAAGGTTGCGGAAATTTTATGCCGAGGTTCCCAAGGGGAACCCCCTAACTTTATGGAATAGCCTGAATTTTTTGGAAATTGCCCTGCGTGAAGGCCGCGCGGCGGATTTTTTTAAGGTCGATGCGCAAAAAGATCGCGTTCTTATCGAATTGACCGATTAACCTATTTTGGGAAGAACCATGACGCTGTTTAAAAAATCGGTACATTACAGACATTACAAGCCCATGATCGGGTCCTTTCTGTTGGCTTTGTTGCTGTGGATGGCCGTGACCACGGATAAAATTTACACGATTCATATTACGGTTCCTTTGCACATCACCCGGGTTGCCCCCGGATATGTGCTTGAGGAACTGCCTCCTTCTACCGCCGTCTTAAAAGTTCGCGGAAAAGGGCGGGCTTTAATTACCTTATATTTTTACAAGCCAAGTATTAAATTGGAGCTGCCCCAAATCCGGCATTCCGTCACCCTGCATTTGATGGATTATGCCAATCAAATTTATGTGGGGCAAGATTTAGGAGTGCATCTCGTGGACATCATTCAGCCGCGGGAAATCAAACTAAAAGTCGATCGTTACAAGAAGGCCTTAAAACCCATCCGCGTGCAACAGGCTATCACACCGGCCCCGGGTTACGTTTTGTCCAAAATAGAACCCAATGTGGATTCCGTTCAGGTGGGTGGGCCTGCTTCACTGATCAAACGCATCCGATTTATTAAAACCGAACAAATTGTGCGCGACAAGGTGCGGTATCCTTTTAATGCCCAATTGGCGCTGATTTCACCCAAGCCGGGGATTGTGCAATTGCAACCTTCCAAAGTAACCGTACATTTTGTGATCGAGCAAATTGTGGAACGAACGGTGTACAACATTCCCATCCAGATCATCGGGGTACCACCCGATTTAACGGCGCAGGCCGAACCGCCTGTGGTATCGGTGCGCATAAAAGGCAGTGAGCAAAAAGTGGCCTCGGTAACTAGAGACCAGATCACCGCCGTATTTGACTACCAAAAAGAGTATCGGGTGGGGCGCAATTATTACGTGCCGCATTTTGAAGCCTTGGATGGCGTCCATATTATTAAAGTCAGTCCGAAGTCATTTCATCTGTTGCTCAGGAAAAAGGAAGAAAATCAATGATTGTTTTGGGAATCGAAACGTCGTGCGACGAAACGGCGGCGGCTGTAATCGATGATAATCATGTGCTGTCCAGTGTTATCTCTTCGCAGGAGATCCATGCCCAATTCGGCGGGGTCGTGCCGGAATTGGCTTCGCGGGCCCATATTCGTTTAATCGTGCCCATTGTGCGCAAGGCGCTTGAGCAGGCCGGGAAAACATTGGATGAGGTGGATGGCTTTTCCGTTACCTACGGGCCCGGATTAGTCGGGGCACTTCTGGTCGGCTTGAATTTTGTAAAAGGAATGGTCACGGCAACCGGGAAACCGTTTGTGGGAGTGAACCACATCGAAGGTCATATTTACGGCAATATTCTCTCGCAAACCGAAGTGGATTTTCCCATTCTTTTTTTAATTGTTTCCGGCGGTCACACGCAATTGGTGCTCATGGAAGATCATTTACGCTATCGTATTATCGGCCAAACACGCGACGATGCCGTCGGTGAAGCCTTTGACAAGGGCGCCAAGCTATTGGGACTGGGCTATCCCGGCGGGCCGATGATTGACAAACTGGCCCGCAGCGGTAATCCCGATTTTGTGAAATTTCCCCGGGCTATGCTCAAAGACGCACCTTTTGATTTTAGTTACAGCGGATTAAAAACGGCCTTGCTGGTCTATTTAAAAAGTATTTCCGAAGAGGAAAAGAAAAAACATTTAAACGATATTTGCGCTTCCTACCAAAAGGCGGCTGTGGAAGTATTGGTGCGAAAAACACGCCTTGCCGCCCGTAAATTCGGCGTAAAGCGCATTGCTCTGGCCGGCGGAGTGGCCGCCAATTCCTTATTACGGGATTGGTTGCAAAAGGTGTGTGCCGAAGATGGCCTGGAGCTGTATTTACCGGATTTAAAATACTGCACGGATAATGCCGCCATGATCGCCCGCGTCGGTTTGGAATATTTAAAACGCGATTTAACATCTCCTTTATCCTTAAATGCCTATCCGGCATTAAAACTAACCGCTGATAAAAATACACGGCACGTAAGCTAAGTTTCGGTTTCACTGCATTTTTTAATGCGCATTACGCGCAATTTCATTATATTCAGCCTAAACAATACAGTCGGTTTAAGGTTGAAGTCGTATGATCGGCTTGATTAGGTGAACCACCGTTCTACCATGAACAGAAAGAAGGGGAATAATGAAGTTTTTCCTGTTTATTTTTTTGCTTGTATTAAGTGTGCCGGGTTTGTGGGCGCAAGATGCTCCCGAAGTCCATCGCTATTTAATTTACGAAAACGGAAAATACGGGTTTATCGATCAAAGCGGACGCGAGGTCATTCCGCCGAAATTTGAGATTTGTGCTTCGTTTCAGGAAGGGTATGCCCGTTTTCGGGCCAAGGATAAGTGGGGATTCATCGATGCGGATGGCCATGTGGTGGTGCAGGCACAATTCGACGATGCCATGGATTTTTCCGAAGGACTGGCTCCGGTGCGTAAAGGGCGCTTGTGGGGCTTCGTCAATGCCCATGATTCTTTAGCGATTCCGTTAATGTACACGCAGGCATTGCCCTTTAAAGAAGGAGTGGCTCCGGTAAAAATGGTCAAACGCTTCGGGTTTTTCTGGATCAATCGCGGCTACGGCTACATTAATCACCAAAATCAAGTGGTCATTCCGCCGCGCTACAGCTATGCCTATTCTTTTTCCGACGGATTGGCCGCCGTCAATTTTACCAAAAAATTTCTGTATTTCTTTCCTCTTTACGTCAAACGGGAATTCATCAATCATCAGGGGCAAACGGTTATTACTTCATCCTATCAGGGATTGACCACCTTTTCCGAAGGGTTGGCTCGTTTTCAGGAACATCATTTAATCGGTTTTATCGATAAAACGGGCAAAGTGGTCATTGAACCTCAATTCCAAAACGCCTTTCAATTTTCGGAAGGTCTGGCGGCCGTGCGCCTGGGTAAAAAATGGGGATTTATTAACAAACAGGGCAAAATAGCCATTCCCGTTGAATACGATTATGTATTGTCGTTTTCCGATAGTCTGGCGCCCGTAAAAAAAGACGGGAGCTGGTTTTACATTGATCATCAGGGACGTACGGCAATCAACAAGCATTTCGCAAAATGCATGCCTTTTAACGACGGCTTGGCCAATGTGTTAATTGACGGTAAATCGGCTTACATTAATAAAGCGGGGCAGGTCGTCTGGCAAAGTAAGTAGGAAGGAAGCACTCTTGGATCGACGTGCTTTTTTATTACGCATATTAAGCGCCCTACCTGCGTACACAGTAGCAAAGGAGTTGAAATTTAATACAATGGAATTTGAACGCTGGATTTGGATGCATTCCGATTGCAACCTTTCGTCCGAAGCCTGGCGGGAACAATTAACTCGCCTGAAACAAATCGGAATCAAGCGGATTCATCTGGAAGTGTACACCGGAAATAAGGCTTTCTTTAAAACATCCGCTCCGGTTGAAATGCCCTGCGATGTACTCAAGCGCGTTTTACCCCTTGCCCGCCAATTAAACATGGAGGTTCACGCCTGGATTTGGACTTTGATGAATAATAATCCCCGAATGATTAAAGAGCACCCCGACTGGTACGTGGTGAATCGTCTGGGGCAGTCCTGCATCGATAAACCGCCTTACGTTAAATATTACCGTTGGCTTTGTCCCAGCAAGCCGCAGGTTGGGGATTATTTGCTTGGTCTGATTGACGATTTGCATGCCTATCCGGATTTGGCCGGTATTCATCTGGATTACATTCGTTTCCCCGATGTTATCCTGCCGGTGGGTTTCCAGCCCAAGTACCACTTAGAACAAAAAACGGAAATGCCCCAATTCGATTATTGCTATTGCGATACCTGCCGCAGCACCTTTAAAAAAGAATACGGATTCGATCCCCTAAAATTAAAAGACCCATCGCAAAATACCCTTTGGAGAGCCTTTCGCGAAGACCGCATTAGCGCATTGGTAAATAGATTGACCCCGCACATTCAAAAAAATGGGAAAATGGCCTCGGCAGCCGTTTTTCCCACACCGTCTATTGCCCGAAAGCTGGTGCGCCAAAATTGGCCGCAATGGAACCTACAGGCCTTTTTCCCCATGATGTACCACCCCTTTTACCACAAATCCGTCCAATGGCTTGCTCAAGCCACACAAGAAGGAGTACGGGCCTTAAAAAACGAACAAAAAATTTATTCCGGTATTTATGTGCCGGCTTTTACACCGGAAGAATTACTGGAATCCTTACGATTGATTCGAGGTGCCGGCGGAGCCGGAGTGAGTTTTTTCGATTACGACGCCCTGATGAAGCGCGAAAAATTGATCTCTGCTTTGCACAATGCCGAATAAGGAGAATTGGAAATGCCTGCTTTTTCAGCCAGACCGTATCGTTTGTTCAATAAAATTCAGCACTATGCCTGGGGCAGTAAAAACGAACGGGCATTCATCCCCAGGTTATTGGGCTACCGGCCGGAGCCAGACCTTCCGTATGCGGAGTTGTGGATGGGCATCCATCCCAATGCGCCTTCGGAAGTGGAAACGGATGCGGGACGCATGACTTTGATCGATTTTATTCAATCTTATCCTGAAGAAATTTTGGGAGAACGGGTCGCACGGCAATTCGGGGCACAACTGCCGTTTTTATTCAAAGTGCTTTCGGCCGGCGAGCCTCTTTCCATTCAGGCCCATCCCAACAAGGAACAGGCCGTTGCTTTGCATGCACGCGATCCGCAACACTATCCCGATGATAATCACAAACCGGAAATTGCCATTGCACTGGATCATTTAACCGCTCTCGTGGGCTTTTGTCCCGAGCCGGAAATCGAGCAAACCCTGCGGCGTTACCCGGAACTCGTTTCGTTTATCGGCCAACCCGTGGTGCAGACCTTCATGGAAAGTTCATCCAGCGGGCGTCGCCATGCTTTTCAAAAATTGTTTACTACCTTAATGATCAAAGGCTCGGAGCAAGTGTCCGATTTGGAAACAGCCCTGGCCGCTTTGGAAAAGAGATTACAAAACAAGCAGTCCCTGTCCGAAAAAGAAGTTTTGTTTCTGGAATTGCGCGCCAAATACCACACGGATATCGGATTGTTTGTCATCTTTTTTCTGAATTTGCTGCATTTACAAAAGGGGCAGGGTGTCTTTTTAAAAGCCGGTTTACCCCATGCCTACGTTCTGGGTAATATCGTGGAATGCATGGCCAATTCCGACAATGTGGTGCGGGCGGGTTTAACGCCTAAATTTAAAGA
>CAZHIZ010000045.1:12291-22623 GCA_964532875.1 uncultured Caldithrix sp.
CACATTGCCTCTTTCCGCCGGAGGCTGGAAGATGACTTTCTGTTGCCGCAATCCGTACCGTTAAAAGCGCGCTTTGCTTTGAATTTAGACGAAGTTCCCTTTGCGCAGCGTTTAACCTTATCCTACCGTCCCGTTGGCGAAGGGGAAATTTGGGGGCAGGACGGAGTGAGCGCCTATTTCCATCTGCAGGGGACAATACCGACCGACTGGGAATTGCGCGATGTAGTGGCCCGTTTGAATTTCGGCGGGGAAGCGTTGATATTTTCTGCCGAAGGTCATCCCTTGCAAGGTTTGTCCGACGGTTCCGTTTACAGCCCTTCCTTTAAAAGAGAGATTTTTCCCCTGTCTCAAATTCAAAAGGGGGGCAGGAAATTCGAAATTTGGGTGGAAGCCGTGGCCACCAATTTGTTCGGCAGCGTGAATGACGCCAACCTGGCCCGCCCCGCAAAAAATGCGACCGATTCTTACGCAGCCAAAGTAAAAGCTCTGCGTCTTTCCGTGTTCGATCGCCGGATATGGCATTTGATGCTGGATTTCGATGTGCTGATCGGTCTATTGAACCATTTGCCAGAAAATAGCGTGCGCTTTTTGCGGGTTTTGCGCGCTTTGCATGCGGCCGTTACCCGCTTTGCCGATGATCCCGCCAACGCCGCCGAAAGCCGCAGCGTATTGCAATCCGTTTTAAAACAAGCGGCCAATGCCTCCGAACTTACCGCTTATGCCGTGGGCCATGCCCACATCGATACGGCCTGGCTGTGGCCCGTGAGCGAAACCGTGCGCAAGTGTGGCCGTACCTTTGCCAATCAGGTGCAGTTGCTTAAAAAATACCCGCAATATGTGTTCGGTGCCTCGCAGCCCCAACACTACCGGTTTGTTAAAGATCGCTACCCGACCCTGTACGAAGAAATTCGCCGATTCGTTAAAGAAGGGCGCTGGGAATTGCAGGGCGGCATGTGGGTGGAGGCGGATTGCAATTTGATTTCCGGTGAATCGATGGTGCGGCAAATTTTGCACGGGAAAAATTTTTTTAAAGATGAATTCGGGATTGAAGTCAGGAACTTATGGTTGCCCGATGTCTTTGGCTATTCGGCCGCTTTGCCGCAAATTTTACGCAAAAGCGGCATCGATTATTTTTTAACGCAAAAACTTTCCTGGAACACCTTTAATACCATTCCTTACACCACCTTTTTGTGGGAAGGAATCGACGGAAGTCGGGTGTTGGCCCATTTCCCGCCGGAGAGCGTGTACGACAGCGAATTAAGTCCCGATTTTTTGATTCGCGGGCGCGACCGGTTCAAAGAAAAGGATTTTATCGATGTGTTCATTTCACTTTTCGGCATGGGGGACGGCGGAGGCGGACCCAAGGCGGAATACATCGAATACGGTCTGCGTCAAGCCGATCTGGAAGGGACACCGAAGGTACGCTTTGCCACGGCCGCTGAATTTTTCAACAAGCTGGAAACCTATCGGGATCAGTTAAACCTTTGGCGCGGGGAATTGTTTTTGGAAATGCATTTGGGCACCTTAACCTCGCAAGCGCACATTAAACGGAATAATCGTCGTTTGGAATTCGAATTGCGTGCTGCGGAAATGCTGTGGACTTGTTTACCTTTAAAAGACTACCCGGCGGAAACGTTTGATTCTATGTGGAAAACCGTTTTACTTCATCAATTTCACGATATCTTGCCCGGATCGGCCATTGCTCCCGTTTACGAGCAGGCCGAACGGGAGCAAACCGCTGTTTTGCAGCAGGCGCGTCTTTTGCAAAATCAGGCTGCCCGGCAACTGTGGCAAACGGATGAAAACGCGCTGGTACTCTTCAATACGTTGCCTTTCGAATGGCAGGATGTGCTGCTTTTGCCTCCTGAATTCCGAAACATTGCCGATGCAAACGGGAAAACGGTGCCAACACAACCTACGGAAGGCGGAGTGCTGGCTTTTGTAACGCTTCCTGCTTTAAGTGCAGTTACCTTCCGCAAAATTGCGCAAGAGATTCCCGAGAACCATTTAAATGGGGAAGCGGACGAGCTAACCCTGGAAAACGAGCAAATCCGTTACACCTTTAATGATGCCGGACAGTTGATTGAGGCGTTCGACAAAAAAGAGCAGCGTTCGCTTTTATCAAACGGGCAACGGGGCAATGTGCTTAAATTATTTGTAGATCGGCCGTCCGAATGGGATGCCTGGGAAGTGGATTATTTCTACGAACAACAACTTTTGCAGGAAGCGCGACTGATGCAGTACGAACGTTTGGAAAACGGTCCCGTGCGCCAGGCCCTGCGCTTCGAATTTGAAATCGGGCATTCGCGCATTCGGCAAAAGGTGTTTTTGACCCGCAACAGTAAACGGTTAGACTTCGATACCGAAGCGGACTGGTCGGAAACACATCGTTTGCTGCGGGTCTATTTTGAAACGAATTTACGTTCCGACACGGCATATTTCGATATTCAATACGGTTATCTGCAACGCCCCGTGCATCGCAATACCAGTTGGGACCGGGCCCGTTACGAAGTACCCGCCCACAAATTTGCCGATCTTTGTCAGGCCGATTATGGTGTGGCTTTGTTGAACGACGGGAAATACGGCTATCAGGTTTACGACGGGACGTTAAGCCTGAGTTTGTTGCGTTCACCGACCTATCCGGATGCCCGTTGTGACCGCGGGAAGCACCATTTTGTTTACGCCTTTTTGCCCCATTGCGGCGACCTGCCCCATTCCGCAGTCACGGAGGAAAGCTGGAAATTAAATCAAAAACCGTTGCTTTTCCCCGGCTTGCGTCAGCAGCGAAACTCACTTTTGCCTTTCACCATAACAGGTTCCGGCATACGTCTGGAAGCGTTGAAAAAGGCGGAAAAAGAGCAGGCGTTAATTTTGCGTTTGGTGGAAGGCCTGGGACGCAGGGCACAGGTTCGCTTGAACTTTAGTCGCACGCCGCTAAAATTGACGGAATGTGATTTAATG
The DNA here is from genome assembly GCA_964532875.1 of uncultured Caldithrix sp. Classification (GTDB taxonomy): domain Bacteria; phylum Calditrichota; class Calditrichia; order Calditrichales; family Calditrichaceae; genus Caldithrix. The sequence continues at coordinate 15,253 of CAZHIZ010000045.1, forward strand.
GAATGGCAAAACCTGCAAACATTTTCTCCTGCGGATCATTTGGAACTAACCTTTAAACCTTTTGAAATACGGACATTTAAAATGTACTACGGAGAGTAAGAAAAAATGCAACTGGTGGAAAACGCTTCTTTTGAACAAACCGTGGATGGTTATGCCGTGGGGCTGTACACTTTGCGCAATAAAAACGGAATGGTGGCGCAGATAACCAATTACGGCGCTCGTCTGGTCAGCCTTTTTACTCCGGATCGGCAGGGACATTGGGCCGATACGGTTTTAGGTTATGATCATTTGCAATCGTATTTGACGGATCCTTATTACATGGGGGCCACCATCGGACGTTACGCCAATCGTATTGCACAGGGGCGTTTTTCTTTGTACGGTGAAGAGTACCGATTGCCCCGCAATGACGGCGAACATCACTTGCACGGTGCAAACGGACTGCAAAACAAATTTTGGTTCGTCAATCGATTTAGCGAACAGGAAATCGAGCTGCACTGCTCCAGTTTTGACGGGGAAGAAGGATATCCCGGGCGCATTTCCGTTACCGCGGTCTATCGCCTGCGCGAGGACGATACGCTGCACATTTTGTTTACGGCAACAACCGATCTGGCTACTGTTTTGAATTTGACCCATCATACCTATTTTAACCTGAGCGGCGGGCAAAGTGCGGACATTCGGAACCATCGCTTGCAGTTGAATGCTCATTATTTTACGCCGGTTGATGCTTCGGGTATTCCCACGGGGGAGGTGCTCTCCGTAGAAAATACGCCCTTCGATTTTCGCCGCTCCGCCACGATTGGTGAGCGGTTGGCTGCCGATCACGAGCAATTGCATTTACGGGACGGATTTGACCACAATTGGGTCGTTTTAAACGGACAGCGTCGCATTAAATCGGCGGCCCGTGTAACCGACCCCTTAAGCGGGCGCCAATTGGAAGTGTTTGCCTCGCAACCCGGCATCCAGTTTTACAGCGGGCAGGGGCTAAACGGGGTAAGGGGAAAATTCGGACGGAAATATGGGCCATTGGCCGGATTTAGCTTACAGCCTCAGTATTTCCCCGATTCGCCGCATCATCCGCACTTCCCGCTGGCGGTGCTTTTGCCCGGTCAGGTCTATCGCCATGAAATCATTTACAAGTTTACGGTGGACAAAAGAGACGCCGTTTAAAAATGAAGGGAGAAGACATGCGTTTTCTTGCCATATTGTTCGTTTTTTTATTTTTATTTTCCTGTAGCAGCCGCACGCAAAACGTTCGTTCTCCCGATGGGAACGTGCAGGTGCGTGTGGTCTGCAATGCCCGGGGCCTGAGCTATGCGGTTGATTTTCACGGAAAGCCCGTAATCTTGCCTTCGAATTTGGGATTTAAATTTGCACAGCAACCCGATTTGCTCGGTCCGTTTGTTTTAACCGACGTGCGCCGCACCTCGTTTGACGAAACCTGGCGGCCGGTTTGGGGCTTTGATGCCCAAATCCGTAATCACTACAATGAAATGCGGTTGATCTTGAAAGAAAAACTGGAACCGCAAAGGCGTTTCGTCTTGACATTCCGCGTTTTTAACGACGGTGTGGGCTTCCGCTACGAATTTCCCGCACAGGAAGCCATGAAGAAAGTAGCCGTTATTTCCGAAGAAACGCACTTCCGCCTGCCGGGCGGCATGGCCTGGTGGATTCCGGGGAATTATGAGAGTTACGAATTTTTGTATCGCCATACTCCGCTGGCGACGGTTGATTCGGCCAATACACCGTTTACCGTGGAATTGAAAAACGGCGCGGTCATCAGTATTCACGAAGCCGCACTGTACGATTACGCCGGCATGACCTTAACCCATGCCGGGAACGATTCGGCTTGTTTCAAAAGCAAATTGGTGCCCTGGCCCGATGGTATTAAGGTAAAAACCCAAACGCCTTTCAAAACCCCATGGCGAGTGATCATGATCGCCGAACAGCCGGGAAATTTGATGGAATCGCATTTGATTCAAAATCTAAACGAGCCCAATAAAATTAAAGATACCTCCTGGATCCATCCGGTGAAATACGTGGGGATTTGGTGGGGCATGCACATAGGCAAATGGACGTGGTATTACGGGCCACGGCACGGCGCTACCACCGAACGCACCAAAAAATACATTGACTTTGCCGCGCAGCATCATATGGACGGCGTGCTGGTAGAAGGCTGGAACAGGGGATGGGAAACCTGGCTAAAAGGTGAGAATGTGCAGGATTATCTTAAACCATACCCGGACTTCGATTTGACAACGCTATCTCAGTATGCACACAAACGGGGAGTGTTTTTAATCGGGCATCACGAAACCGGAGGAAATGTTCCGCAATACGAACGGCAAATGGAAGCCGCTTTTGCCTTGTACCAACGTTTGGGCATTCCAGCCGTAAAAACGGGTTACGCCGGGCGAATGCATCCCATCGGCATGCATCACCACGGCCAGTGGATGGTGCGCCACTACCAGAAAGTAGTGGAAACAGCCGCCCGCTACCATATAATGATTGATGCCCATGAACCGATTAAAGACACGGGCATTTCGCGTACCTGGCCCAACTTTCTTGCGCGTGAGGGAGCCCGCGGCATGGAATACAATGCCTGGAGCAAAGGCAACCCGCCGGAACACACACTCATTCTGCCTTTCACCCGATTTTTATCCGGCCCCATGGATTACACGCCCGGTATTTTCAATCTCAAATTCGATCCTTCGGGTAAACATCGGGTTTACACCACTCTGGCCAAACAATTGGCTTATTACGTCACTTTGTACAGCCCCTTTCAAATGGCTGCCGATCTAATCGAAAATTACGAACATCAACCGGCTTTTCGCTTCATTGAAGATGTACCGGTAAATTGGGACGAAACGCGGGTTTTGAAGGCCAAGATCGGGGATTACTTAACGGTAGCCCGGCGCAACGGCCCGAATTGGTATTTGGGTAGCACCACCGACGAACGTGCACGTCATTGGAAAATTGCTCTTAACTTCTTAAAACCGGAGCAAAAATACAAAGCGCTTATTTTTACCGATGCCCTGCAAACCGATTGGCTCAACAATCCCACGGCCATCGAAATAGGCGCTTACGGGGCAAGTAATAAGGACAGCTTGTGTGTCATGCTTTCGCCATCTGGTGGGCAGGCCGTGGAATTGCTTCCCGTTAGCGGGGATGAGTGGTTGAAATTGGAGCCTTTGTCGGATTTTAATCGCGCCCAGCAGAAGAAATGGGATGTTTTTAAAGATGTGGCTATTTACGGCCGTGAGTAGCAGGGGGTAACGAAAATTCCTTTCGTCAATTTGCTCTTCCGTTTTTGGGGAAAATGATTTTCGGGAGAGAGTCCGTTGCTTTTAAAAAGGATTTACCGCGGATGACACGGTGTTTGAAATAAACATTTTTCAATTTTTTATTGCATTATTTTGATCTGCATCATATATTGGCGTGGCAGTTATGTTTAATAAATTTCATTGGAGGAGGGCTCAAAATGAAAAGACTTCTAATGCTGTTGGTGATCGCGGTATTCACGATCGGTTTAATGGCCTGCGGCGGGCAGAAAAAAGCGGAACAAGCCAAAACACCGGCAAAAACGGAAATGGCTAAACCCGACACAACCCATCAAGATACCACTGCTGCTAAAGCCGACACCACGCAAAAGGCTGCTGAACAAAAGTAACGGTTTTATGCGTACGAAAGCTTACGAGAGGCTGACCTGTGAAGGCAGCCTCTTTTTTTTGTGTTTTTTGGGGCTTCGGCAAAATTAAACAGCGGCGATTCATTTAAAGAGCGAAGCGACAAAGAAATCTTTTTTGGCGGGGAACTTGTGCCGCTTTTTTGGCGCAAGTGGGGTTAGAATGACAATTAAAACGGTTTTGCAGAGATCTAATGTTTTAAGGAGAAGAATACATGAATCTGGAGCAATTTTTAGCCGATTTGGATTTATTTCGCGATTTTTCCCGGGATGAACTACAGTTACTTGCCGGCTATCTTCGCCGACAAAATTTAGCCGTGGGCCAGCATCTTTTTCGGGAAAATCAACCCAGGGAGGCCGTGTACTTAATCGCTTCCGGTAAAATCGAATTGTACAAGTCGAGCCCCATGGGTGAAGAAAAACGGTTGGCTCTGTTCGGTAAAAATGATTTTTTGGGAGAAGGTGCCCTGTTGGACGACGATCCCCATTCCACCTCGGCCAGAGCCATTGAACACAGTGAGGTTTATCAGATTCGCAGTACGGATTTTAAGGAGATATTAGCCCGTAATCCCCAATTAAGTGCCAAGATGTTATCCAATGCCGCGCGAGTTATTGCCCGCAGAATGCGTCAGACCACGAGTCGTGTGGCTTCCCTGGCTAGCCAGTATCTTTCGGGAAAGACCCGCAAGGAGCATGATTTGCTGGGGGAGCGCGATGTGCCGGCAGAAGTGTATTATGGTGTGCAAACGCTGCGCGCCATGGAAAATTTCAATATTACGGGCATTAGCATTGCCCACTATCAAAGCCTTATCGAAAGTTTGGCCATGGTTAAAATGGCGGCGGCCAGGGCCAATTCGGATTTGGGCTTGCTGGAACCCGAAGTGGCGCAGGCCATTATCCAGGCCTGTCAGGAAATTATGGACGGTAAATGGCACGGCTATTTTACGGTGGATAGCATTCAAGGCGGAGCAGGCACCTCCACCAATATGAATGCCAACGAAGTGATTGCCAATCGGGCCCTGGAAATAATGGGTTACGAAAAAGGCCAGTATGAATATTGTCATCCCAACAATCATGTGAACCTTTCCCAATCGACCAACGATGCCTATCCTACGGCTTTGAAAATTGCCACTTACCGTAGTACACAAAAACTGATCGATGTTTTACAGGATCTGGTCGAGTCGTTCCAAAAAAAGGCTGCCGAATTTAAAGATGTCATTAAAATCGGGCGAACGCAATTGCAGGATGCCGTTCCCATGACCTTGGGCCAGGAGATGGAGGCGTATGCCGCTACTTTGTCCGAGGAAATGGAACGCTTACGGCAAAACGTCGCTTTATTTTTAGAAGTGAATATGGGGGGCACGGCCATCGGCACGGGGATTAATGCGCATCCCCGATACAGCGAAAAAGTGATCGAGCATTTGCGGCAGGTTACGGGACTGCCTTTGAAGTTAGCACCGAATTTAGTGGAAGCCACTCAGGATACGGGCGCTTTTGTCATGTTTTCTTCGGCGCTTAAACGTCTGGCGGTCAAGCTTTCCAAAATTGCCAGTGATTTGCGCCTGCTTTCTTCCGGGCCGCGAGCCGGTTTGAACGAGATCAATTTACCCAAGATGCAGCCGGGGTCTTCCATTATGCCGGGGAAGGTTAATCCGGTCATCCCCGAGGTGATCAATCAGATTGCCTACAAGGTAATCGGCAACGATTTAACGGTTACCATGGCGGCCGAAGCGGGGCAGTTAGAGCTAAATGTCATGGAACCGGTGATTGCCCAGAGTTTGTTCGAAAATATTGAAATCCTGAAAAACGGCATGATCACTTTCAAATATCGCTGTGTGGACGGCATTACGGCCAATAAAGAGCGCTGCCGGGATATGGTGCACAAAAGCATCAGCCTGATCACGGCCTTAAATCCGGTTTTAGGCTATGAGACCTGTAGCCGGCTGGCTAAAGAAGCATTGGAAAGCAATAAGGGCGTTTACGAATTGGTTCTGGAAAAAGGACTGCTCTCCAAAGAGGAATTGGATGAATATTTAAAACCGGAGAACATGATTGCCCCGCGTGAAATTAAAAGTAAATAAAGTTTTGACGGATATTCTGTGAAATGATTTTGGCTGTTTATTGAAGCCTTGAATGAACAAACTACCAAAAGCGAAGGAGACGCTGCCATGAAATTGGTCCTGACCGGCGGTAAAATAATTACACCGTTTCGCATCATTAAAAGCGGCACCATTGTTATTGAAAACGGACACATCGCCGAATTGGGTGAAGTGGGCGATGTGGCCATCCCGAACGATGCCGAAATAGTTGATATCAGCCATAAAGCGGTTTGTCCCGGTTTTGTGGATTTGCTGATTCACGGAGCTTTGGGGCGTGATTTTTCCGAGGGCGATGAAGAAGCTTTTGAAATCATCAGCCGCCGTTTTTTGCAAAACGGCTCCACCACCATGCTGGCCAGTTTGTACGCCAAGCCGGAAACACAAATGCTGTCCAATATTCGTAAATTGACCCGCTACATTCGTAGTCATCCCAAATCGAATATTCGCGGAATCCATCTGGAAGGTCCGTATTTGAATAAGGCCTTTAAAGGAGCCATGAATGAAAGTTGGCTGTGGCAACCGAGCCTGGAATCATGGCAAAAAATGTGGGAAGCCTCCGAGGGGCTGGTTAAATTAATGACCATTGCGCCCGAATTACCCGGGGCCATGGAAGTGATTCGCGATGCAGCCAAAAAAGGGGTGGTCATATCCATCGGCCATTCCATGGCTACTTACAAGGAAATCGAGTTGGCGATTGATAACGGTGCGGCCCATGTGACCCACATTTTCAATGCCATGAAGCCCTTGCATCATAGGGAACCCGGAGTGGCTTTGGCAGCGTTATTAAGAGATGAGCTAAAGATCGAACTTATTGCGGATACGTACCATGTGCATCCGGCCATGATGGAATTTTTACTCAAAATCAAAAAACCCAACGGCATTATTTTGATTACCGATTCCATTACACCGGGCGGAATGCACGAAGGGGAAGAATTCGAGTTTGCCAATCAGAAGGTACGCATTCGCGGCGGCCGCGCCGAACTGGACGACGGAACGATTGCCGGAAGTACCCTTACGCTGAATTATGCCGTGAAGAACATGGTGGAAACGGCCGGTGCGCGCATTACGGAAGCCGTGCGCATGGCTTCCTTAAACGGGGCAAAAGTTTTGGGAATAGATCGCAAAAAAGGGATTTTATCCGTGGGGCGCGATGCCGATTTGGTGGTATTGGGTGACGATTACGCAGTGGATATGACCGTAATGGGCGGAGAGATTGTTTACCGCCGGGAGGAGTGAGAGAGGGGCTTGGAATTGGGAATTGGGAATTGGGAACGGGATCCCGTCAAAGGCGGGAGAACTGGCCTGGCGAATGCCGGATATTCGCTCCGTCGATGGCCGGATTTTCAATCAGTCAAAAGCCAGATTTTCAATCCTTTTTCGTTAAGAGTAAAGGGTGAAAGGCGCGTAGATAAAAGCGGCACAATCCGGTTCTCGAGTGTCCCGCCGCAGGCGGAACGTATCGAGAGAACCGTGGCGCCGTTGCCTCGATATGCTCCCGCCCATGGAGGGACCACTCGGCAACCGGATGGCAGCAACGGAGGAAAATCTAAAACCGGTTAACCGGATGACACCATATTTCACGTCCCGTCAGGG
>CAZHIZ010000046.1:0-22352 GCA_964532875.1 uncultured Caldithrix sp.
ATGAAAAAAATGGGATCTGTGACTCTGCGATAATCTGCGGGATCAGCGCGAGAATCTGCCCTGAGGGGTTGGTTGAGTAGAAAATGAGAATTCGTGAGATGTTTTGGATGACAATAGCGGATGCTGAAAGACAAATATGTGCTTTAGGGATAACCCTTTAACACTTCGACTCTTAACTTTTAACCAAAATCACTTAAACTTTAACAAACAGAAAAAACAAAAGGAACCATGGAATACGAAGCAGTCATTGGTTTGGAAGTACATACCCAATTATTAACCGAAACTAAAATATTTTGCGGATGTAGTACCCAATTCGGTGCGGAACCTAATTCGCAGACCTGCCCGGTCTGTCTGGGGATGCCGGGGACTTTACCCGTTTTGAATAAAAAGGTCGTCGAATATGCCGTTTTATTGGGTCTGGCCACCCATTCCCAAATTCGACGCAATAATCGGTTTGCACGCAAAAACTATTTCTATCCCGATTTGCCCAAAGGCTATCAAATTTCACAATTCGAAGAACCGATTTGTGAACACGGTTATGTCGAAATCGAGACCAAAGACGGCAAGAAACGCATCGGTCTCATTCGTATTCACATGGAAGAAGATGCCGGAAAATCCGTACATAATGAAGAATACGTTGATGATAATGAAACGCTCATCGATTTGAATCGCTGCGGAACACCATTGCTGGAAATCGTAAGTGAACCGGATTTACGTTCACCGGCCGAAGCCGTGGCCTATTTGAACAAGCTACGCCAATTGGTGCGTTATTTGGGAATTAGCGATGGTAATATGGAAGAAGGAAGTTTCCGCTGCGACGCCAATATCAGCGTACGTCCTAAAGGGCAGGAAAATTACGGTACGCGCACGGAACTGAAAAATATGAATTCTTTCAGCCATGTCCAAAAGGCTTTGGAATTTGAAATCGATCGGCAAATTCGTTTGTTGAAAAGCGGCCGAAAAGTGGAGCAGGAAACCCTTTTGTGGGATGTGCAGAAAAACGAAGCGCGTTCCATGCGTGGCAAGGAAGAATCACACGACTACCGCTATTTCCCCGAGCCCGATTTGGTACCGGTTTCCATTGATCTGCCCTGGTTCGAACGCATTCGTTCCGCTCTCCCCGAATTGCCGGACGAAAAAGCAAGCCGCTTTAAAAAACAATATGCCTTGCCCGATTACGACATAGCCATTTTGACTGAGAATCGGGCCATGGCCGACTATTTCGAGCAAGTTGCCCGCCATTATCGTAACTTCAAAACCATCAGTAACTGGCTGTTGGGCGAAGTTTCGCGCGTTTTAAACGAAGCCAAAATTTCCATTGCCCACTTTCCCATTTCGGCCGAACATCTGGCCGGGCTGTTAAATGCCGTTGAGAAAAAAGTCATTAGCACCAGTGCCGCAAAAAAAGTTTTTGACTATCTTCTGAAGAACGATATTTCCGTGGAGCAAGCCGTTGAGAAATTGGGCCTAAAACAAATTTCCGATTCTGCAGAAATCGAGTCTTTTGTCAATCAAATTATCCAAGAAAACCCATCGGAGGTAGAAGCCTACCGCAACGGTAAAACCAAAGTGATCGGTTTTCTGGTCGGTCAGGTGATGCGTCTTTCCAAAGGGAAAGCAAATCCCCAATTGGTCAACCAACTTTTGCGAAAAAAATTGGAAGAATAAACTCATGCCACGCCATGAGGGAGAACATCCTTTCGCTCATTCGGGGCAAATTTTGGCCTTTGTACTTTTTGTGAGCGTGTGGGGAATCGATTCTTTGTACTGGCATCTTTTTGTACATCTGCGAAGCGTCATCCCTTTGCCGATGCGAATTTTTTTCAGTATTATGCTGTTCTTGATCTCTTTTGTGCTCATAAAGGACGGCCGCCGTGCGTTGCTTAAAAAGGGTGAAGTTCAAATGGTGCTCACAGATGGAATGTTCCGAATTTCCAGACATCCGCTTTATTTGGGTGTCCTTATTTTTTACCTGGCTTTAAGTGTGTTGACGGTTTCCGTATTGACCTTTTTATTACTGGCCTTCATTTTTATTTACTACGATTTTTTAGCGCGCTACGAAGAAAAATATCTGTATCTTAAATTCGGTAAAACGTATCTTACATATTGGAAGCAAACCCCAAGATGGGTTTTATTCAAAAATAAATTTGGGAAAAAGCTTGATATCTAACCTTAGAAAATAAAGAGGTTTTATGCATTCTCGTAAGATGGTTTTTTTTCGGTTTTTCTTGCTGATTTTTTGTGCTGTTTTGTTTAATGCGCAACTTATGGCGCAGGATTCCACAAAAGTTATTCATTTGGGGATTAAACCCAATTTGTTGCAGTTAGCACCTTTAAAATTGAGCGGTGATTCGCTACGCTTGCAAATGAATTTTCTCAATAAAAAAAATAGGCGCCTTGCACCGAATATTATTGATTTGCATGAATATATGCCCCCCAATCGATTGTTCTGGGACTATCGGGAAAGCTCCTATTATACCCCGTGGTATGTTAAAGAAAAGATTGCCAGAATAATGGACCGTCCCATGCCCGGTGAAGTTTTACCTATTTTCCCTTTGGCGCTCATCGCAGCCAAAGTGGCTCTGCAACGGCTGAAAATCGATAAATTAATAGCCATCAAGCCCGAAGACTATCTGTTAGCTAAAAAATACTGGCCTATTCTAAAAGCCATTTGGAAAAAACATCCCCAATCGGCTTTCGATTTGTATCAAATCAAAGAAATTCAACGCGGACGCACATTGCAAACTTTAAAAAACGATCTTCAGTTTTTAGTCGATCACAAATTATTAAAACCCAAAGCGATTCCTAATCATCCGACGGTCTATTTTCCGGGGCAGTCACGGGGTAAGGCTATTTTGCTTCTAAACAAGGCCCTGCAAGACGATCGTTATTCGCTTATGCAGAAGAAACAATGGATTGATTTTCGCAATTATATCATCAACGACGATTAAAAATGGTGCGCTTCATGAAACAATTTTGGACGATGAGCCGTCCCCTAAATACGTTCATTACCTTTGTAACCATTTTTATTGCGGCTTTTATTTCACCCCAATTTCATTTGAATCACAAATTGGTTTACGCGGCGTTCGTGGCCGCTTTAATCGCTGCCGGAGCGAATATTATCAATGACATATTCGACATTGAAATCGATCGCATTAACAAACCCCAACGCTTGCTCCCTTCGGGCAAAGTGACACTCAAGCAAGCCTGGACTTACTTTGCGTTAACGTATTTAGTGGCATTTGTTCTTTCCTTACGCACCGATTTCCCCATGGTGCTGATTGCTGTTTTAATTGCCGCCCTTCTGGTGGTTTACAGCATGCGCTTAAAACGCACGGTGTTGTGGGGTAATATTACGGTCAGTCTGGCTTCCGCTACCGCTTTTGTGTTTGGAGCCTTAAGTGTAGGAGATTGGCGTTCGGGGCTGATTCCCGCGGTGTTTGCCTTTTTCTTCCATCTCGGAAGGGAAGTGATTAAGGATTTGCAGGATGTAAAAGGCGACTTGCAGCAAAAGAGTATTACTTTCCCCGGGCGCTTTGGAGCCAAAGCATCCGTTGGCCTGGTTAACGCTCTGTTTATTTTTTTGATCATTCTTACTTTTTTGCCGTATATTCTGCATATCTATGGTCGTCTCTACTTGTGGATTGTTGTGATCGGGGTAGATTCCGTCTTACTGTTTGTTTGCATTTCTCTCTGGTACCGTCACGATCCGGTATATTTGGGGCGCATTAGTCACTTGCTAAAATTGGACATGCTGGTCGGCTTGATTGCCGTTTATTTCGGAGTTTATTAGCATGCTTTTAACTTTGATCGATCGTTTGGAACGGGTGGAAATTATTTTGGCCTCAGCCTCTCCGCGTCGGTATGAGTTGTTGAAAAAAATGGGTCTGGAATTTAAGGTGATACCCAGCCGGATTAAGGAAGATCATACGTTGCGTACGGATTTTGAAAGCCTTGTGCGCACCAATGCCTTAAACAAAGGGTTATCGGTGGCTCAAAAATATCCCGATGCTCTTGTCATCAGTGCCGATACCATTGTCGTCTCGGACAAGCGAATTTTGGGGAAGCCGAAAAACGAACAAGAGGCCGCCGAGATGTTGCACTATTTAAGCGGTAAAACACATGCCGTTTATACGGGGTTAGGCTTGTTCTTTCAACGTTACGAAAGAACCGCACTCGAGGCGGTTCGTACCAAAGTGCGCTTTCGCTCTTTAAGCGATGAGGAAGTTTGGGCCTACATCAATACAGGCGAACCCTTTGATAAAGCCGGGGCGTATGGCATCCAGGGTCAGGGTGCATTATTGGTGGAAGGTATCGAGGGCTGCTATTATAATGTGGTGGGCTTACCACTATCGCGCTTGTTCACCATGTTAACGGAGTTCATGGAACATTTTGTCGTTTAACAATTCAAGGAAGAATGTTAATGAAAAAACGGATTTTAATGATCGACGACGATGCACACATGCGTCGCATGGTTGCTATTTACCTGAAAAAAGAACCGTACGAATTGGTCAGTGTGGGCAGCGCACGGATGGCCTTACACGAGCTGGAAAAGGGCCCGTTCGATTTGATCTTGTCGGATATCCAGATGCCCGAAATGGACGGCATTGAACTCATCAAAGCCATTAAAACTCAATATCCGCGAATGCCGATCATCATTCTGTCCGCCTTTGATGCCGGTAAGTTCCGGCACGAGATGGCCGCTTATGAACAGTTGGCTATTCTTTCCAAACCGTTTGATCAAAAAAGTTTGTTAGAACTTCTCGAACGGTTTTTAATGAAGGATGATGGCTAAAGTCGGGTACACAATATTTTAAATGGGACTCGAATACATTTTGTGAATCCGAAGCGGTCCGTAAGAGACGCGACGCGGTTTGTTTAATTTACTGTTACAATAATCCGGAATCCAGTACACCATGCTTGATGTGATTTTAGCCATTTTGGGGATTCTTTTATCGGCAATATTTGCCGGTGCCGAAGCGGCTTTTACGATTTTCAATAAATTACGCCTTGAAATTTGGAAAAAACAAAAGGCCCCTCTGTTAAAACCGTTGCTCTTTTTCCATGAGCATCCGGAAAGTTTTTTTTCGACCATTCTGTTCGGTAACAATGTAGCCAACATCCTGACAACAACATTTGCTACGGTTTTTTTGATCCGTTTTCTGGATAAAGGCACTTCCTGGTTAATTATTACTTTTAGTATTTTAGTATTCGGGGAAATTATTCCCAAATCCTTATTTCGGGCTCTGGTAAACATCGTCATTCGTCCCGTCGTCTTTATTGTTTACATTTTTTTTTGGATACTTAGTCCCTTTATTAAACTGCTCAATATATTAGTCGATTGGGTGCTATCGTTATTTAGAATACAGCACGAAACGACCCACTATTTTTTCTTGCGCGAAGAGCTGGAACTTCTGCTTAAAGAAGGATTGGGAGGAGAAGAAAAAGACAATCCCGAACTCAAATACATCGACAAAATATTGGATTTCGGCAGTATTAAAGTACGCGAAGCCATGACTCCGCGCACCGAACTGGTGGCCGTCCCGGTAACCACGGATATGGAAACATTGAAAGAGCAATTCACCAAACACGGGGTGATGCATATTCCGGTTTTTGAAAACGATCTGGATAACGTTATCGGGATTGTTTTTTTGTACGATCTGTTTGATGCGCCCCGATCAATTCGGGATATTCTGAAGCCGCTGGAAATGGTTCCGGAGAATATCAGTTGTGCCCGCTTAATGCATGAGTTTAAGGAGAAAAATATTTCCGTGGCGTTGGTTGTAGATGAATATGGCGGTACGGCAGGTTTGGTGACCATGGATGATTTGATCGATACCATGTTTGGTGATTTCCCGGAAGCTTTTGAAAAAATGCCGCAAATCCGGGCCTTAAACAAACACACCTGGTTGCTCGATGCCAGCTTTCCTTTAGACGAGTTGCAGGATATTGTGCATGTTTCGTTTCCCCCGGGAGATTACGAAACCATAGCTGGTCTCATCCTGCAAAAGACGGGACGCATCCCACAGGTGAATGAAGAAATTGCCTTTAACGATTTCCGTATTGTGGTGACCAAAAGTACTAAACGAAAAATTTTACAGGTAAAACTGATTAAAAACGTGCATCAATAAAAAAAGCCGTCTCAAACGACGGCTCCCGGCATACTTATTTTTCTTTTTTCTGATTTTTCTTTTTGGGACGACTCTTACCGTAACTCCCGCGAAAAATCTTTCCACGTCTGGTACGACGATCTCCTTTTCCCATGAAACGTCTCCTTTCCGTTTTCGTTTGAATTAAACACAATTTATTAAATTCATTTCTTTTGTGCAAATTTGTGCACGCCATGCAAGCGATCCCATTGGGTGTTACATAAGAACACAAAAAACGATTGCTGTTAGGAAATTGGTCGCAAAATCTGTTTTGTGTGTTAAAATTTCCTGTTAAGCGGAAAAAATGATCACTTGTTTTTGAGAATATGTCGAAAAAATGGGCGATATGACGGCTTTTCATTAATTGGCACAAATATTGAATATAATTAAAACAAACGACATAGGAGAAAAGCCATGCAAAGTGTATTGGAACATAAAGAATCCATCGAAGCGGAATCGATCGTAACGGTTTGCGCCTGGTGCCATCGGGCCCGTTTGCTTACAAGAGACTTCAAATTGGTGTGGACCAAGCATTACACCGTTAATCGTGGTCAGATTATTTCGCACACGATTTGTCCTGCATGTAAAGAGAAAATGATGGCTTCGGGCACGGAGTCGCTGGCATTTTGCTAAAAATGAACATCGTAAAGACATGAGGTGCATTTTGTCTTGCGCAAAATACCTGTAGCGAATTTTACCGATGATAGAACAAATCTTTCAATAGAGAATTCCAAGGGATGAAATAACTAAGTACCATGCCATTTCTGTCGATTATTAAATTGTTGAAATTTTCGACAATTGAAGCACTATTCGGCCGAAATGTATTTTGGCTAATGAATACCGGGATTTAAGCGATAATTAAGGCATGAAAAAAATGTGTTTTTAATTAAGGCGAGGAATTAAAATATTATGTCGGTAATCCGTCAACATACCTTTAAAGATGATTGGCTCGTTAAGGCTTTGCTTTATTATCAAATTATTGATCAGGCCCTGTACGACGAATTGGCCATGCGTTTTTCGGGTGAAGAGTATTTTTTCGACGTATTAATCAAAAATAATTATCTGCAAAAAGAAGATTTAATCACCTTCATCGAAGAAGCGCTCAATGTACCGGTGGTTAATCTGGATAAAATTAAGATCGATACCAATTTGATTAATAAAATTCCTGAAGAAGTTTGTAAGAAATATCAAATTTTCCCATTCAAAGAGACCGAGAAAGAGGTACACATTGCCGCTTTTAATCCTTCCAATCTCGATGCCGAACGGGAAATCGAATATTTAACGGGGAAGTACGTAAAAACTTTTTTCGCCTTGCGTGAACAAATCAACAAAAAGATAAAAGAATTCTATTCCCCGGATGAAATCATCGATTCATTAGTGAAAAAACGGCAGGTCAATTTAAATGTTCATGTAGCCGGTGAAGACGATGTGCAGGAAAAAGGCGTCGTTAAATTGATGAATCAAATTTTTGCTGATGCCGTACTCAATGATGCCAGCGATATTCACATCGAACCGCGCGAAAAAGATGTGGTGGTGCGTTTACGGATCGACGGCGTGATGCGCAACGATATGGAACTACCGAAATCCCTGCACCAGCAATTGGTTAGCAGGATCAAGGTGATTTCCAACCTGAATATTGCCGAAACCCGCAAACCGCAGGACGGCAAGACCAAGATTTTTGTGGATGGGGCGGATATCGATATGCGTGTTTCCATCTTGCCCACCAGCTACGGCGAAAAAGTCGTCATCCGTTTGCTGGACAAACGTAAGGCCATGGTTTCATTCGAGCAATTGGGGATACGCGGGGTTAACAAAGAACTGATCGAAAAATGTTTCATGACGCGCCAGGGCATGGTTTTGGTTACCGGGCCAACCGGTTCTGGTAAAAGTACCACGCTTTACGCCGCCATTAACAGCCTTAAGTCTTCGGCTACCAATATCTTAACAATCGAAGATCCCATTGAATATGTATTCGACGGCATTAATCAAGTGCAGGTTAATGAAAAAGCGGGAATTACGTTTGCATCGGCTTTACGTTCCTTTTTACGTCAAGATCCCGATGTTATTTTAGTCGGCGAGATTCGCGATCGGGAAACGGCGGAAATCGCCATTCAGGCTGCTTTAACCGGGCACCTTGTGCTTAGTACTTTGCACACCAACGATACATTTGGTACCATTACCCGCTTAAAAGATATGGGCGTTGACGAAATAAAACTGGCCGAAGCCTTGCAGGGTATTATTGCCCAGCGTTTGGTACGCCGTTTGTGTACTTCGTGCAAGCAGGAAGTGGAAAAAGATCAATTGGATCCGCGCTTACTTTACACATTCGAACAAATGGGATATCAGGCGCCCAAAGTGTATAAAGCTACCGGTTGTAATGCATGCGGCTATACGGGATACAAAGGACGCATCGGGGTTTATGAAATTTTGCTCATAGATAGGGATTTAAAGGACGCCTTGTATCAACAAGCCAGTATCAGTGAATTACGAAAATTAGCCAGGCAAAAAGGATTTCGCAATCTGTTTGAAGATGCTCTCTCTCTGGTGGCGGAAGGCATTACCGATTATAAAGAAGTGTTACGTGTGATCCAGCAGGATCTGGCAGTCGAGTCCCACAAAACCGTGCAGTCCGTTGCCACTAAATCCCGGACAACTCAGGCGCCGCCCAAACCCGCCGCTGCGGCTACCAAAAAGCCGAAAACACAGGAGAAGGAAACATTAGCTACGCAACCTTTGGCGACTAAAAAAACGGTGCCGGGCGGTTCCCTGGCAGAAATTAAAAAATTGGCTCGGGAATTAAAAGAAGATCAAACCAAGATCAGGCCGAAGGCACCCGCTACGGCAGCGGCTAAAACGGCCTATGCGGAAAATGTCGACATTTTGGTTGTCGAAGATTATCCGGTGACCCGACTGTTATTGAAGCGTATGCTGGAACGGCAAAAGGGTTGGAAGGTGCGTGAGGCCGAAGACGGCTTAAAAGGACTGGAAGCAATCAGGAACAAAATGCCCGATGTCATCTTATTGGATTTGATGATGCCCAACATGGATGGCTATGAATTTTTGAAACATTTACGTAGCAATCCGCAAGGAGCCGATGTCCCTGTGTTAATTATTACCAGTTTAAACGGGGCCGAAAATGAATTAAAAGGTCTGGAATTTGGGGCCGATGATTTTATTACCAAACCTATTAACATGAATTTGCTTATTGCCCGCATTCGCAGACATTTGCATTTAAAGACTAATGAAACGGGTAACGGAAAAAACGGGGATAACGCAAAGACCGTGCCTTCTGCAGAAAGACCGGTACAAACAAATTCGGCCAAAGCCAACGAAGAAGCCATAGATTTAAGGTTAACGTAAAATGTTGGAATTAAATATCATCATTTTTGTATTGGGATTGCTGTTCGGTAGTTTTTTAAATGTATGCGCCTATCGCCTGCCGCGTAATAAAAGTATTGTGTTGGGCCGTTCCCGCTGCCCGCATTGCGGACATGTTATTCCCTTTTATCAGAATGTACCGTTACTCTCATTCGTGATATTAAAGGGCAAATGTCATTACTGCGCTGCCAAAATTTCCTGGCAATATCCTTTGGTCGAATTATTAACAGGGATTTTAACGGTAGCCCTGTTTCTCAGATTCGGTTTTTCCTATTTGTTCTTTTTTTATCTCGTTTTTGTCTATTTTTTAATTGTCATTGCTCTGATCGATTGGAAAACCCGCCTGATTCCCAACAAGTTGCTTTTCGCTTTATTCGTTATCGGTCTAATAATAAATGTTCTGGGAAGGGTAATCCCTTTCAAGGAAGCGTTTATTGGTGCCTTTCTGGGCGGTGGCGCAATGTACGTAACGGCCGTTCTGGGCAACCACATTTTTAAAAAAGAAGCCATGGGTATGGGCGATGTAAAATTGGCTTTTGTCAGTGGCTTTTTTTTGGGCTGGCATTTTATTTTGTGGGCTTTGTATTTGGGTTTTGTTGCGGCCCTGTTAGGTATTGGCCTTTTATGGATTATTCGGCGTCGTAATTTGCCCGAACACATACCGATGGGTCCCTTTTTTGCCCTGGGCTTTGTGCTGAATTTATTCTACGGGGCGGAATTATTAAATTTTTATTTTAAATTATTCAGTTAACCTATTTTTGAAGGTGGACTATGCCTAATTTTAAATATCGTGCGTACGATGCAGAAGGCAAAATTATTGAAAACACCATTTTGGCTAAAAACGAAGACGACGTGGCTCGCCAGTTGGATGAACTAAATCTTGTGCCGGTTGAGATTGAAAAAATCAAATCGAAAGCACGGCCGGCTAAGTTAAAAATGCATGTCAAAGATGATGCCGTCGTCTTGTTCACCAAGCAACTCTACACTATGCTCAAGGCGGGCATTCCCATTTTATTAGCCTTGCAAACGGTAAAAGAACAGACCAAAAATGAGAATTTTAAACAAATTATCGAAGCCATTTACCGGGATATCGAACAGGGGAGTAAATTCTCGGATGCTTTAAACCAGTTTCCGAAAGTCTTTTCCCATATTTACATCAACGCCATTAAAGTGGGCGAAATCAGCGGTACATTGGAAGAATCGTTACACTATATGTACCAATACATGGAAAAGGATTTACAAATACGCAATGATGTTAAAAAAGCGTTTCGCTATCCCATGTTTGTGGTCATTGGTATCATCGGAGCATTTTTTGTTTTTGTGACTACCGTAATACCCAATTTCATTCCGATGTTTCAAAATACCGGCCATGCCTTGCCTTTGCCAACGCGGATTCTGCTGGGAATTTACACATTAATGACGCAATACGGTCTCATTTCGGCTCTAATTCTTGCCACTATTACAACAGCATTCATTTATTATTTTCGCACCCCGAAAGGACGCAGATGGTTGGATGAAACTTTGTTAAAAATTCCGATTTTAGGCCAATTTCTGCAAAAGGTAATTATTGCCCGTTTCGCGCGTCTATTTTACACTATGAATCGCACCGGAATCAATATTACCGAGTCGTTGAAGATTATCCAAAAATCGTTAGGAAATACGGTTTATAATAAAGAAATTGAATTAATCACCGAAAATATTATTAAAGGTGAAAGCATCGCAGATTCCATAAGAAAGAGTCGTTATTTCCCGGATTTGTTAGTCGATATGGTCGCGATCGGGGAAAAATCGGGTTCTTTGGACGATATGTTGTTAAGTGTGGCCAATTATTATGAAGAAGAAGTTAGTGAAATGGTCGAAAATATGAGTTCCCTAATAGAGCCTATTATTACTGTGGCGTTAGGAGGTATGATTTTGCTGTTAGCTTTGGCTCTCTTTTTGCCCATGTGGGAAATGATGAATATTTTACAATAAATAAAGCCCATGTTCAATTAAATCAAAAGGAGTAACTGATGAAGTCTTTAACCAATCAAAAAGGTTTCACCTTAATCGAATTGGTCGTGGTTATTGTCATCCTTGGCATTTTAGCGGCCATTGCCGTTCCGCGGTATATGGATATGACCAAAAATGCCAATGCAGCCCGCGACAAAGCCAACGCCAAAGCCATCGAAGCGGCAATTATGATGAAGTTTGCCAATGAAGTAATGGCTGATCCCAATTATACGCTTACAAAGGCGGTACAGGCGTATAAAGCGAATCCGGGTAGTTTTTTCGCCGATGGTAAAGTACCGAAAAAATCGGATGGCAGTAATTTTTCCGTATCGGTTGTAAACGGGGCACTTGTAGTTAAGTGACATTACATTAGTTAGGGTCAGGGCTGCGGGGAATTTTTCTGCAGCCCATTTTTTACTTAAACGGATTAAGGTAGTTGTCCAATGAAAAATTTTGAATTTTACAAAAGGATCGACATACGTTCACAGCAGGGGCTTACCTTAATCGAGTTGATTGTTGTGCTTGTCCTGGTCGGATTGATTTTTCCGACTATTTTTTCATTGGCCGGTACGGCTTCGGTTAAGGCAACCAAATACATGTACATGCAAGAAGCCAACTATTTAGCCGAAGAAAAGCTGGAAGAAATTGTCGGTTATAAAGCGCAACATTGGGATTGGTATAAGCACATTAATAAATTTGTGGGTTTGGAACAATTGAATCGCGGGTTTGTGCGCAGTGTGAGTGTGCAAAAAATCCAAAATTGGGGCAAAGCCCAGATCGATTGTTGGCAGGTGGTGGTAACCGTAACGCATCCTCAAATTAAAAAACCGATGGTACTGTCGGTTCGTCTTACAAAGTATTTTGAATACGGCAAATAAGCGAGACGTGATTATGCAAGGCCTAAGATTTAAAATATCACCTTTAAAAAATCAAGGTGGTTTTTCGCTTATCGAGCTGATCGCCGTGATCATTATTTTGGGCCTTGTGATGGGTATTGCTTATGGCGTTATTTTGCTCAATGCCCGCACTTTCAGCTATTTATCCGATACCATTGTTACCCGCTGGGATATGCGCAAAGCCATGGATGTTTTACGTTCCGATTTGCAGGAACTAAATGCCATCCGCATTTACAGCCCCCTGCAATCGGGATCAAAGTTGTATTTCACCACAGTTGACGGACAGAGGGTGTTGTATGTTTATGCTAATAAAAAGTTAATGCGCAGTTCATCGGGAGGTGGTCACGGCGGGCATGGTCACCATTACGGCTGGGGAATGCACCATTTTGGCGGATGGGATATTTTATTGGAAAATCTGCTTAAAGAACCGTTCCAGTTTTTAGACCGCGACATGCACACGACAACGGATGTCCATAAACTTGCTTACATCAAAGTTCGATTTGCTGTCCAAAATGAGGGGCAAAATCCCATTACGTTGGAAAATACTTTTTACCTGAGAAACACGGCGCCATTGACGCCGTGAAATGGTTTTACCAATAAAGAAGTCGGTTTTAATAGTGCCGAGAGAAAAAATGAAAATCAGACACGAACTAAAAAAGCGCGGAGAACGGCAGGTTGATCGGTGGATATCACCGATGGACAATCAGAAGGGCGTTGTCCTTCTCGGGCTGCTGATTTTCATTTTTTTTATCGGTTTAATTGTATTGAGTCTTTTAAAATTATTAACGGCCGAAGCAACGCTTCAAGTGATAGATATTAATAAGAAACGGGCTTTTTATGCGGCGCAGTCGGGGGTGGAATATGCCATGCGCAGCATCAACGAATATGCCTTGCAAAACAGCACTTTATACGGAGTAAATCATTACAGTGAAAATTTGGACACCGGGCCGGGGACTCATTGTATTGTTAGTATTCGTATTACGGGAGCGAAAAGTTTTACGATTACTTCCGTGGGCTACAGCCAAAACTACGCTCAAAAAATAGAAAAAAAAGTAAATTACATCGATGTGGCCAAATATGCCGTGTATGCCACGGGAAACGTTAAATACATCCGGACAATTCCTTACGGA
Source organism: uncultured Caldithrix sp. (assembly GCA_964532875.1). Lineage (GTDB taxonomy): Bacteria > Calditrichota > Calditrichia > Calditrichales > Calditrichaceae > Caldithrix. The sequence goes on from CAZHIZ010000046.1 coordinate 13,546, forward strand.
AGAATTTATGCTCATGCCAAATACATGCCATTGTTCGATCAGGATTATTTGATTCAATTGGCCAAACCAAAACATTATTATCCGCAAGATTTATACATAAACAGCATTTTTAGTTTTAGCAAAAATTTGGTTTATGTGGGGCGTGATTTAACATTCGGTATTTTTAATTGGATTAACACGGGTAATTTTGTCGTGGGAAGGAATGTAAAAATTCGCTCCAGCTTTGGGATTTTCGGCGCTACTTACGGTACGATCTATCAATTCAATCCGGGAAGTACATTTTTGTGCCAGTGGCAATTTTTATGGCGCGCTTTACAGGGGGGAATCATTACCAATGGCAATGTTTATGGCACCAGCATACCCTGGCGCTTTTTCCGTTTTACGGTTTTTTACAATCGTCATCGCATTACCAGACTCTTGCGCTATTCGGTAAACGGGGGTCCCTTAATTTACACAACCGGTGAGTGGCGATTACATTAATTGGAGAAGGATTAATTTTATGAAGGATGCGAAGGATAATTCTCTTGGGAACAAACCTGAGACACCGTCGATCCAGGAATTGCGAGAAAAATTAATGCGCAATGTTAAAAACGGGGGAGGAGAAGTTCAAACTCCGAAAACGCCTCAAATGTCCTCTGAGCCATTAAGTGAAAGTGCGCAAATAAAGAAAAAAGATAAATTTCCGCCTGATGGAAAAGATGCTCAGGCCAAACCTTCCGGAAAGACGGGGAAAAAGCCGGATCAGGCACAAAAGAAAAACGGTAACAGAAAATCGAAATCCGATAAAAAAGCCTCGATTATTGTTGATGTTAAGAGCTTCAGCGAAAATTTTTATGCCCCTCTGCCTTTACTTAAAAGATTAAACAGTCATCGGTGCCTGGCTTTGGATATTGACGTGGACAAGGTGCGCTATATTGTGGCTAAGAAATTTGGCGATCTTATTCAGGTGGAAAGCTGGGGCATTCAAAAATTTCCGGCCGAAATTTCGCATCGCTTTAAGGCTTTGCAAATTACCATGGAGCATCTCAAACAAAAATTGTACAAAAGGGGTACGGAAGTTCGGGTGAGTGTTTTCAGTACGGAATTTATGATTCGGCAGGAAATATTTCCGTATATGAAAAAGAAAAGCGAATTGGAACGAGCCATCTTATATAAATTCAGAGAAGAAATTAAACGCTATAAAGATGAAAAATATACCTGGGGATATGATGTCATTGAACAGTACGAAGAGCAAGGCATTAAAAAGGTTCGGGTACAGATTGTATTTGCCCCCTGGGAAACGATTAATCGCTATATTTACATTTTTGAACATTTAAAGCTTCCGGTGGTTCAGCTTATCCCCAGGCCGGTCGCCTTAATGGCTTCTTATAATCGTATGATCGAAACGCCCAAATCGGATTTATTAATCAACATATCGTATGATTTTACGCAAATTCTTTATTTAAAAAGCGGAAAGCTGGAATATATCCGCAATTTGGGTATCGGTTCGCGTAATTTGGAATTTACGATTCATAACAATAAAAGTTCTATTTCCATGGATTCACAGGGGATCTCTTTACCCGAAACGAAAATGGAATCCGAGCAAGAGAGTATTTTACGCAAGCGTTTATTGGAAAAATTAAAAGATCTTAAATCCAAACAGAATCCGGTCCTTCACACCTTCTTTTCGGAAATATTACGATCCATTGCTTTTATTCAGGGCACCGATCGGCACAACTTTATCGACCGTATTTTGTTAACCGGTTACGGGATTCAGAAGGAAAGTTTAGTCCCTTATCTGAAGACACGTTTAAATATTCCTATTTTCGTAGTATTCCCCCGGTTGGCTGACCGTCCCTCGTCGGAGCAGGTAAAATTTGGCGAGTTCTTTTCCACAATTGGAACAATGCTCCAGAAATATAAAGGGATAAATCTTCTGCCTAAAAAATTCATGGAATGTATCTTGTATCGAAAGCTGTTTCGTTGGCTCTTTTTTATTATTTTTATAACCGGTCTAATTGCCGGGCATGTTACATATACGCTATATAAAGTTACTAAAAGACAGGCCTATCTGGTACAAGAAAAAGAAAAAGAATACATTGTTGTAAATCCTTTTGAAAAGTCCTATAAACAGCTGCTGCAATTAATAGGATCTTTGGAACAACAGAATAAAAACTTACAAAGTCACGTTGAAGCTCGGCCTCCTATACTGGAAATGATGCGTTTGTTGAGCAATCTAACTCCCAAAGGAATTCGATTTAATACTTTCGTTTTTCGCAAGCTATCTGCTGGAGGAAAATTAACCAATCAAGATGCAGTTGAGAAAATGGCGAAATATGCCGTTACTGTCGAAGGTGAAATTCATGGTGATTTTGTGAATGGAGATGTCATTTTGATCAATTTTATTAATTCACTTGATAATTTAAAATTTTTTAAATCTATTAAACTAGATCATAAAGAACGTGATCAACAGAATAACACGATTACTTTCGGCCTGACATTAAAGTTTTAAGGGTATTGATAATGGCAAAAAGGCGTTTTTATATCGTATTGTTTATTTATATTATTTTTATTTTTATTTGGTATTTTTTCATTAATATGCCTCAGGTGCAAAATCTTAATCAAGTAAATCTTAAGCTTAATGAAATCAGCCAGCAAGTATCCGTAGCACGGCGGGCACAAATTAATTTAAAACAAATCAAACAGCGCTTCCAAAAAGAACAGGAGCAGCTTCAGCAAGAAAAAGAAAAATTTATCCGAAAAGATCAATTGAGCAAAGTAACCCAAGAATTACGTAAGCTGGCCGAAAAATACAATTTAAAAATGACCGATTTCTCGCCCGGATTCAACGATTATTTTGATAAACAGAAAAAAACAATTGTTCCCTTACCCATAAGTATTTCATTTATCGGCCGATATTTACAAATAGGAAAATTTTTGGAAAGTTGGAGCACATTACCGTTTTATCTGGTTCCGCAAGAAGTAACGTTGCAAAAGTTGGATAAAAACGGTTATGATATCCAGGCGATTGTTGAAGCAAAACTTTATACATGGAATGACTGATAATGGAAAAGATCCAATTAACCAAATCGCAAAAAATTTTATTCATTATTTTAGGGGTCGTTCTTGCCTATGCCGTGTTCGATTTTATGTCGCATAAAGATACGTATTTAAGTTATTATTCCGGCGAATCACAGGAAGACCAAACGCAAGCGCAGACGATGCCCGCTGCAAAAAAACAAAAAACCGATCCGTTGCAAGCGGATCTCTTTTCCAAATGGGGCAGTGATCCTTTTTTTCGTGCTCCGGAAGTTAAGATTCGAAAAAAACACCGGCGAAGAAAAATTCGTCCCCATTTTAAGCTAAAGGCGGTTAGTTACCGTAGCGACGGTTCCGTGGCCCTTATTAACGATCGTATTGTTAAAGTCGGGGATGTGTTAAGCGGCTATCGCGTGCTTAAGATTGAGCCCAAAAAGGTAATTCTTGGGAACGGAAAGCACAGAATCGTTTTAAAATTGACGAATTAGACGGCTGCAAAATAAGTTCATTGGTTATTTGAGGCGATGCAAGAATCACAAAATTTCCAAACAACAAATAGGTTCTTCGTCGTTTCAATGTAAAAAATAACAACCACAGATTCGTTTTGCAGAAGTTTAAATGGATGAATAGCTGAGGAGTTATCGAATGGAAAAAATGAAAAAAATAGCGCGAATCATGATACTGGGGTTTATGTTGATTTCCGTTGCTCAATCCGGAAACCTGAATAATGTGTTGCAACAACGTGTCTCGCCTACCTTTATGGGAGTGACGTTGAAGGATGCGGTGCGTCTTTTTGCTCAGCAGTATCATTTTAATTATGTTTTCAGCGGGCCGGGCAAAGGCGTGGTCAATGTCCGTTTGACCAATATTCCTTTAGGTGATGCTCTGGAGTACATGCTGAAACCGAATGGATACCATTATCTCCTTAAAGATAATGTACTTATTATTAAACCCCTGCAAGAAAATTTTTACGGGGAAAGGCAAACTAAAATTTACCAATTGCAATATGTGGACGGTATCAAAATAAAAAATACCCTTAAAACTTTTCTTTCGACCAAAGGCCGTATTGAGGCTTTGCTTACGGATAAACAGGATGCGAAAGATACGGAACGCTCCAACATCTTAATCGTTTCCGATCTGCCCGAAAATTTGCGCATTATCGATCAGGTAATCAAAAAATTGGATCGGCCGGAAAAACAAATTCAAATTGAAGTGCGCCTTATCGAAACATTGTTGGGCGGTGAAAAGCGGCTGGGACTTAAATGGCCGACCAGCATTACAGCCTCTGTCATGGGGGCGGAAACAACGGCGCCTATTACCAATACCAATCAGTCCGGCAGTAACGGGCAACAAACGATTCTTTCCGCCTGGTACGAACTGCCCAACACGATCGACAAACTGAACCTGGGTGTTTTGACATTGGATAAATTAAAGGCCACTCTCGATCTTCTGGCTCAGGACAACAATTCAAAATTAGTTTCCAATCCCAGGGTGGTCACATTAAACAATCACCGCGCCATTATTCGCATCGGTACTACGGTTCCCATTCCGCAAATTCAACGCGGATTTGCCGGTGACTTGTATTCTTACAAAGAAAAAGATGTGAGCATGCGTCTGGAAGTGATTCCCGTTGTGGGTGAAGACAACGAAATAACCTTAAAGCTGCATCCGGTGATGGAAGAAATTATCGGTTACACCGGGCAAGCCGAAGCACCGCAACCTATCGTTTCGGTGCGCGAGGTGGAAACATCGGTAGTGGTGCATGACGGGGAAACCGTAGCTATTGGCGGTTTAGTTAAAGAGACGACCAATAAACAGGAAGATAAAATTTGGCTTCTGGGGAATATTCCCATTCTGGGCTATTTGTTTAAACATACGACCATAAAAAAAGAGAAAAAAGATTTGCTCATTTTTATCACCAGTAAAATAATTACGGAAAAATAAGGAAATAGAACGATGGCTATTTCCAAGTTCGAACAGGTATTGCGCTTTGCCGTGCAGCAGAACGCTTCGGATATTCATTTTAGTAGCGGTATGGCTCCTATTTTGCGTATTGTTGGCGAATTGAAGCGCGTAGAGATGCCCCCGATTAGCAAGGAAGAATTGCAGGGTTTTATTTTCCCCTATCTGCGGGAAGAACAGAAAAAAGCTTTGGAAAAAAATCGGGAAGCGGATTTGGCTATTCGCTTGCCGGGTGTTAGCCGCTATCGTGTGAATGTCTTCAAACACCTAAACGGATTGAGCGCTTCGTTTCGCGTGATTCCGGAAACGGTGCGTTCTTTAGATGAATTGATGATGCCTCCGGTTCTTAGAGAGGTGATTCGTAACCGGAAAGGGTTAATTCTGGTCACCGGTCCTACCGGTTCCGGAAAATCGACCACGTTGGCTGCCATGATAAATGAGATTAATCGGACACGCAGGGAACACATTATCACCCTGGAAGACCCCATTGAGTATGTTCACGAACCCAAACAAAGTTTGATTCATCAGCGGGAAATCAATGTGCACACATCCAGCTTTGCCGATGGCCTACGGAGCGCCCTGCGGGAAGATCCGGACGTGATTTTAGTGGGCGAAATGCGTGATTTGGACACCATTAGCCATGCTTTACACGCCGCGGAAACCGGTCACCTGGTTTTTTCTACCCTGCACACCAACAATGCGGCCGAAACCATTGATCGAATCATCAATGTTTTCCCGGCGGAGCAACAGCAACAAATTCGTATTGTTCTGGCGGCAACGCTTATTGCGGTTATTGCCCAACGCCTGGTCAAACGGGCACATCAGAACGATCGTATTGCCTTATTGGAGATTTTGATCGGCACGCCTGCCGTTCGCAATTTGATTCGCGAAGGTAAAACGCATCAAATCAACTCCGCAATTCAAACCGGAACGGAATTCGGCATGCGTACTTTTCAAAAGAGTTTGGATGAATTGCGGCAACGAAATTTAGTACCGCCCGATATGGTAAAGGTGGATTTTGTTTAGTGTAGAAGGAGGAAACGTGCAAAAAATAGTAATCCTGTTAGCCCTGGCCATCCTTATCGCAGGATGCAGCACGGAGACCAAAGATAATTCGGCAACATTAAACGGTCATGTCTATTATTTGGATGACCATGGGAATGCCCAGCCCGTTACCAACGCCTTGGTTCGGGCCAAAGATTTGCTGGCCCAAACCAAAACCAACGGCGACGGAGCTTACACGTTGGTTATCGAATCAAAAGTCGATACGTTCAATGCAACCGTAGAGGCCAGTAAAGTGGGATTTATTCCCAATACCGTTACGATCAAAGCTCAGGTGGGGCAATCGGTATTGGTGCCGGATCTTGTTTTGCAAAAAGTGTCCGGTGGAGAATTCAATCCGGCCGACACGATTCAGGCCAGTGGCCCCGCCCGCCATATTACGGTGGATCGGCAAACGGACAATCACATTTACATTAAAGGCGCCGGTTTAACAGAAACCGCTTTGATCAATTTTAAAGTTACCGATGATAACGGGAAGCTCGTGGATAACGATCATCAAGTAACGGTGCATTTTTCCATTTTGAACGGGCCTAACGGGGGTGAATACATATTCCCCGAATCGATGGAAACGCAAAACGGGTATGTGTACACTATTTTAAACAGCGGCACAATCGCCGGTGCCGTACAAATACAGGCTCAGGCACAAGTCAATGGGACAACCATCCGTTCCATCCCAATCCGTATTACCATCCACGGCGGTTTACCCGATGCCGAACATTTTAGTCTGGTCATGGCAAAATCGAATATTGCTGCCCGGGTCCATTACGGCTTATTGGACAGACTAACGGCGTATGTGGGCGATAAGTACAGCAATCCCGTTGTGCCGGGCACGGCCGTTTATTTTGCCACGAATTTTTGTTTGGTGGAAGGTTCCGCCGTAACCGACAGCATGGGGGCTGCTCAGGTAAATTTTATTAGCGCTTCTCCTTTGCCGCCAAATCCCCAGGACAGCTCTTTTGCCACGATTACCGCTTACACTTACACCGATACTCTGGGGCAGAAGCGCATCTCGGCCCAAACCAAAATTCTGTTAACCGATCGAACGGCTCCCATCGAAGTTTCTCCGGATACCTTCAGCTATACGGATGTCAATCGACCGATTCAATTTAGCTATCGGGTGCATGATATTTGGGGCTATCCTCTGGTCGGCGGCACGAGAATTCGGGTCGAAGCAACCGATGGCCAGTTGTTCGGTGATATCAATGTGGAATTGCGCGATACGCAACAGTCCGGACTGGGTACAACGGATTTCGGCTTTAGCTGGGCTCCGGGCGATTCACTGGAAGCGCCACAGGTGTACATTACCATTTCCGTGGATCCACCGGTAGACGGCAACGGATACCAGTCCACAACGATAGCCGGTTATAAGCGATAAAGTCCTTGGCTGGTACCCGCAAAATATTAATCAGGCACGAATGAAAACGCAGCTTATTTGCGGGCTATTCACACCAGGCGCAAAATAGCCGTTGGCCGTATCGATATGTTTAATGAAATTCGTATCGGCTTTTGGGGCAAGATCTCTTAAGCCGATACTTTCCCTTCCAAAGGCATCTCTTATTCTTTGGCCGTTGATGGTGCCTTCAATAAATAATTCTCTGCCCAAAGGGTCGCGCAGTTTTTCATACACATCATCAAAATCCACATTTTTATCCGCCCTGCCGCAATACGGACACGTCTCCAATTCGGGATACGTTTCCATGGAAAGATAGTGGACATAGCCACCCGGTTCAAAGTGCACACTACTTGCGATGGCCCAGCAGCGATACGCTTTTTCCGTAACAACCGTGAAAACTTGTTCTTTTAAAGGGGTAAAAAAATAGCGTAAATGCATGGAATGTTCATGGGCTAAAAGAGGATTGTTAAAAAGGGCATAAGGCTGCCAGTGATCGCGGGCCGCTTCTCCGTCTGCTCCTTCAAACGGGGCACGCCAGCTTACCCGATACATAAGGCATCGCTCGAACAAATCGAACAGAATATCCAAAGCATCATCAAAAGCAGGTGCCAAGTTTTGGGCCATGTAAAACCAGACATTGGGATAACGCGGCATTTCTGCCGGTAACAGTTCTCTTGGAACAAGTGGGTAGTGGCGATCTTCAACGGTAATTTCCATGTATTACCCCTTTCTTTTTATTCTTTAGTTAAAAGTAAAGGGTAAAGGTCCCGGCGGTAGCAGGATTTGCAATTAGACAGTAGCCGGAACTTCGCTCCGTCGAAGGCCGGATCGTAGATCCGTCGGATGCCGGATCTACGATCCGTCGGGGGCACAAACCGGTTCTCGAGTGCTCCTCCGCAGGCGGAGTGTATCGAGAGAACCGTGCTCCGCTGCCTCGATACGTTCCCGCCATAGATCGGGGATATTCGGCAACCAGGTGGTGATAATTATTTAAGCTATTGTTATTCCTCTTGGATTTGATTACCACAAGCTTTAGATTGTGGACAAAAATATTTTGTAAAAACATCAGAGTATTTATTCCCGACAAGGACAGGTGAAAAATTCCTCGCAAACATTTTGAGCTGGATACAATAAAATTCTTTATTTCACCCCGCAAACCAGAACTTCGTTCCGAATCACAGATCCGGGTCATTTCAATCATGTCTGAAGAAGAAAAATTTCTTTTAAACTCTTGGAAAAGATTGCCTTGATTAACAAGGGGATTCCTCGTCGTTCGCTTTCAGCTTTCTGCTCGAAATGAGAGGTCGGTCTGTAATCTGTGGCTTATTCAGATTTGGGCACTCCCCCCTATTTACCATTCAACCATTCAACT
>CAZHIZ010000047.1:0-18649 GCA_964532875.1 uncultured Caldithrix sp.
GCCGCAATAATAATCATGCCCCCTCCTAAAATAAGTGAACCGGAAAGCCACTGGAACAGATTTAATTTCTCGTGGAATAGAACAAAAGACATGATGGCCGTAAAAAATGCAGAGAATAAACTCACGCTGTAGGAAACCATAACACCCAGATATTTCAATGACACATAGAATAAAACATGGGCCAAACTGATCCCTATGAAGGCCGAAAGAGCAACTAAAAGAGTAATATGCAATGGAATATTTAAGAATAGGGTCGGTTTTCCCAGCAAAATCATCAGAGCTATGGTCGCAATGCCGGTGTAAAAAGCAATGATAGAAAAAGAAAGCAGAGCGTTTGTCTCGTTAAAATAGCGCTTCACGGCCAAACCGTACATAGCCATAAAAATACTACTGATCAACACCAATAAAACACCTAAAAATGTACCGGATATAGAAATATGGTTCCCATAGTAGCTTAACCCCGTAAAACCAAATAAGGAAATGGCCAGGCCCACCCAAAAACGAAAATCTTTTAATAAAAAGCGTTCATCTGCGAAGAGAAAAAAGGAACCGAGTATGGACCAGGCAACGGTGCTTTTAACCAAAAAACCGATTAATCCCGGGCCGATATAATACGGCGCCCAGGCCCAGGCTATTTGCTGTAAAAAATTAAATAGCGCCGGAATTAAGGCCAACTTCCACATACGTTTGGTGTACTTGCCGTCCAAAGTTAATTTTAATAGCACCGGCAACATGAGCAAAACAACCACACTGTATCGATAACCGTTCACCGTCCAGGCATCCAGATAAGGGGTAAAATACTTTAAAAACAATGGAACGGTAGAAGAACAAAAAACCGAAAAGATTAAAGCGAAAGCCGCATTTTTAGAGCGCATTTACACCTTGCCTTTTCAAAAAAACTTTTACTTCTCAACAACAAACAGATATGCCTAACCATTTTCGAAACGCTCTTTAAAAACCCACAGGCCGAGCGCAGGATTGGAAATATAAAAAATTTCTTCGCCGTCGGGCAGAATATTAAATCCCTCTTTTAATTCCCGAGGCGAATACTTCCGCAGCATTATTTGCGGATTCTCATATTCAAAACCGACACGCTCCACTTCTTCTTTGCTTAAATAACCGGGACAATACGTAATCCGAAAACGATGCTCGGACGAACCGTGAATTAAATGGGCCGCCGCTGCCAGATTATCCTGTAAGTCTTTGTTCTTGCGGGTAAGATCTAAAATTTCGGAAGACGTTAAATAACCGTACTTTCGAATTAGAGAATCGATTTGAGCATCTTCACCGAATTGTTTAACCCCGGGAGCCAAAACAATTAAGTGCCCTCCGTCCGCAATGGCCATTCGGGTACGATAAATACTTTTATTCCCCAACCATGTACTTTTGTATTCATTTGGGTCCAAATAAACGACTACTTTATTTAAAGGCCGATCCGTCATCACCACATTCACTTTAAGGGACAACTCTGCGGCTTTTTCAAAGCACTCCGCATCATCACCAATGAACAAGCCTTTGACGGCCAATCCGTCTCCCGGAGTATGCCCCACAACCGTGTGTACGTAAACAATGGGCAGTTCATGTGCAAAATGTTCGGAAGCATAATTTAATACCGCCCGTACCGGATTGTGAATGCGCCCCATAATGCGCTCCAGGCCGTAAACCGCACTGATGAAGTGACTTTTATGAATGCCTTCCGCACCTCCGGTTCCCACGAAAATATTTTTATTGAAATTCGCCATGCCGATTACTTCATGCGGTACAACCTGACCGATGGATAAAATCAAATCAAAATTTCCCTGAACCAACAACTTATTTACCTGCGCAGGCCAAGAGTATTCCAATTTACCTTCCGTAACATGATGAACGAATGAAGCGGGAACCCTGCCTAAGGTGAGAATATCCTTACGCCAGTCATGTTGCCGAAACTTGCTCACGGGTACCCCCGGAAACATAGTCTTAATTTGTAAAGGGGTCATGGGAGAATGGGTTCCGATGGCCGGTAAAACATCGCTTAAACGTTCCCCATAGTAGGCTTCGGCAAATCCGGTCAACAGGCCGGCAAAAGAATGAAAACGTGTAAAATCGGGAGGAATAACCAGCACCTTTTTTACGGAACCTAACTTTTTTAAAGCTGCGAACAAACCATCCTTCAATTCGCTCGCCGTCAGGGCTCCGTGCTCGGCGCTTTTTTCAAAATACAACATCGGTCGAATCCCTCGCTTAATCCCAATGAGTGTGAAAAAATTGGCCCCGCGGGCGATCAACGCGCTCATACGTATGGGCGCCGAAATAATCCCTTTGAGCTTGCAGTAAATTAGCCGGAAGACGATCCGAGCGATAGCTATCGTAATAGGTTAAGGCACTGCTAAAAGCGGGCACCGGTATCCCGAACTTAAAAGCCGAAGAAACAACATCCCGCCAGGCCGCTTGATTGCCGGCAATTGTCTCGCGAAAGTAATCGTCTAACAATAAATTGTTTAAATCGGGATTTTTCTTAAAAGCCCGATTAATCCTGTTTAAGAATTTAGCGCGAATAATACATCCCGCTCGCCAAATCATGGCAATTCCGGCAAAATCAAGTTGCCACCCGTACTGTTGGTTGGCGAATCGCATCAATTGAAAACCCTGTGCGTATGAACATATCTTGGAAGCATACAGAGCCTGCCGAATATCGCCAACAGATAAATTATTGGAGCCATCCCCGGACAACCCAGGACCTTCTAAAATTTTAGCAGCCGTTACGCGTTCTTCTTTAAGTGCGCTCATTGCTCTGGCAAAAACCGCTTCGGCAATCGTTTGAGCCGGAGCTCCTAATTCAAGGGCTGTTTGGGCTGTCCAGCGACCGGTCCCTTTTTGCCCGGCCACATCCAATATCACCTCCGTCATGGGCTTACCTGTTTGCGGATCGGTTTGGGCTAATATGCGCGCCGTAATTTCAATCAGATAGCTTTCAAGTTCACCCTTGTTCCACTCGGCAAAGATGGTGCTCATTTGCCGAGCAGAAAGCCGTAATAAACGTTCCATTAAAAAATAAGCTTCGGCAATCATCTGCATATCAGCGTATTCAATCCCATTGTGAATCATTTTAACAAAATGACCGGCCCCACCTTCACCCATCCAATCCGCACACACGGCACCGTCATCCGTTTTGGCGGCAATGGCTTCAAAAACAGGTTTCATTACCTCCCAGGCACGTTCATCGCCACCCGGCATTAAAGAGGGCCCCAATAAAGCACCCTCTTCACCACCGCTAACTCCCGTACCGATAAACAAAATCGAATCTTTTTTGAGTGCCTGATATCGTCTTTGCGTATCCATAAAAAAACTATTGCCGCCGTCTATTAATATGTCCCCGTTTCTTAAATGCGGTTTTAAAGTCCTAATAAGTTCATCCACGGGTTGGCCCGCAGGAACCATCATCCAGATTATTTTCGGAGTATTTAAAGAACGAATGAAATCATCCATTGTGTGCACAACGCGAATCTGTTTTCCTGCAAACCGATTTTTGGCTAATTCTTGTTTCTCGGGATCAATATCGTAGGCCACTACCGAAAAACCGTGGCCTTCCATGTTCAGGGCCAAATTTTGCCCCATCACTCCAAGCCCTACCATACCTATTACATATTCCATATTTTACCTCACTCTTTAGAAAAGAATCTGTTCATTGAGAACCGATCGTTATTTACACACCGCTATAGGCGGAAAAACCGCCATCCACAGGAACGACAATACCCGTCACAAAAGAAGAAGCGCCGGAAATGAGCCAGATAATTGCGCCAAGTAAATCATGCGGCTCACCGAAACGCCCCAGAGGGGTGTGATGCAATATTTGTTCGCCTCGCTGGGTTAAGGCTCCGCTTTGTTCGTCAAGTAAAAGGTAGCGATTCTGCTGAGTTAAGAAAAAACCCGGTGCAATTGCATTCACCCGGATTTGGGGAGAATATTCCTGAGCCATGTGCACAGCCAGCCATTGAGTAAAATTACTTACAGCCGCTTTGGCTGCCGAATAAGCCGGAATACGGGTTAAAGGACGGAAGGCATTCATGGACGAAATATTTAAAATGACACCCTTCTTTTGGGAAGCAAAATATCGGCCGAATACCTGACTGGGTAAAACCGTACCCATCAAATTCAAACGAAGCACCCAATCAAAAGCATCTTGGGGAAGATCATAAAAAGCCATTGTCTCCCCGGTTGTCGCTTTGGGATGATTGCCTCCGGCACCGTTAATCAAAACATCCACCCGGCCGAATCGGGACAATATGGCTTTTAGGGCATTCTGTATGCTTTGCCGACTAAGAACATCACATTGGAGAACGGCATACGGTGCCTTTGCCTTTTTTAAGCGCTCGCTTACTTCCTTGCTCAATTCGTTTTTCAAGTCAAGCAAAGCTACGGTCGCTCCGTTTTCGGCCAAAGAACAGGCAATTTCACTTCCCAGCACACCCGCCCCTCCGGTGATGGCTACCACCTTTTCATTTACACTGAACTCTTGTGCAATCTTGACTGTTTTCATGATTACGACCTTTTTTAAAATGTTTTTACGGAAAATTCTTTGTCTGTTTCTCTCCGATAAATAAAGGTAAGAGATGACGTTGAAAAATATTAGCGGTCACCTTCGGCCCAATAACCGAAGCATACTTTTCAAGGGCCTCCGTAAATCGACGGCCCATTTCGGCCGCTATTTTGTACCCCACATGCAACAACTGGCGCAAGGCCGGATTGTATCGGGAATCGGACACATTATGACGAAGAGCCGCCGCAAACGTTTCGCCGTTCCAAAGGGCAACCTCTTCGGCCCGGGGAAGCTTTTTCGTCTCGATAGCGATGACCGTACGGTAGGGCCGGGACAATTCATTTAGACGTTTTAATGCTTCACGATAAATTTGTTTGGCTATTGTTAAGCCATCTTCACCGGCTTCCGCCAAACCGATTAATTCTTCCAGCCAGGTGGTACCCGCCGTTTTAAGATGTAATCCGGCATTGAACTTTTGCAGTTCTTTGTGCATAAGGGGATACAATGAAAATTTATCGCTGCCCGTGTGTACGCTTAATTTTAACGTGTCGGGTAAGGCAAATTCCTGAGCGGCCCGTTGTAAAACGGCAAGATGTTGCTCAAAGGCCAGGCGAAACCGTTCCGGATTCCCCCGATAATCGATTCCCTTAAAAAAGTGCCCCACAAATTTTGGAGCAATGACCCGCACCGGAATCTCTTCATCCGCCAATGCCGATAAAATAAAAAACATCTCGGCCGGTGTTTGGGCATGCAGGGTTTCATCAAAGGAAATTTCCACAATGAACGAATCCGAACCTTTGCGCTCCAAAATATGCCGAAAAATTTTCCCGGCCTGTTCCACAGGCATCAAATATCGATCAGCCACGCTCTGCAAATCTTTCTCGTGCAACCATACCGGTACCTTAAGAGCGGATGCCTGAAGTTCCCCTAAAAATTTTCGATTTTTACGAATAAAGGCCTCTGTTTTGGACGGTGTTGATTTCTTGCCGATGAATTCGGTCACGTCCAATGTGAAATAATCACTACTTTCCAGAAAAAAATCCACATTCCCCAAATGGATATGATCCGCATCCACAAAATAGCCGTAAGGCCATTTTAACTTTTCCACAGCTTGCTGGGCCGCCTTACGCACCTCTTCGGGTTTACTCCCCACAATAAGGTGTTCCCGATACGATTTATTCCAAACCGGTGTAATGATGTGCCCTGCCTCGGCCGCTAAACGTACGGCTTGCAATTGAGCCTCGGCCTGATGCGCAAAACGATCTCCCAAACCAAATGAATATTTTCTTAAGTCTTTGGCCGCCATTTAAATATTCCTTTTTTTTTCTGCTTAAGAATCAACTCATTTTTCTGTTTTCATTGTCGCCCAACCGCCGTTCATCACAATCCGAAATACTTAGGTAAAACCAATGAAATCCATGGCAGATAAGTCACCAATAAAAGCACGATAATCATAACCGCATAGAACGGTAAAAGCGCTTTGGAAAGCTGCGGAATACTGGTCTTTCCGATGCCGCACCCGACAAACAAAACGGAACCCACCGGTGGGGTGGTTAACCCAATCGAAAGATTCAGCACCATGATGATCCCGAACTGCAAGGGGGTAATTCCCAGTTGAGTAACCACAGGCAAAAAAATCGGTGTAAAAATCAAAACGGCCGGCGTCATATCCATAAACGTACCGATGACAAGCAGTATGGCATTAATAATCAGTAAAATGAGGACCTTGCTCCCGGTCATTCCGATCAATGAAGCACTGATGCTTTGCGGAATATTTTCGTAAGACAGAATCCAGGACATGGCTGATGACGTACCGATCAAAAGCATGACAATGGCCGTAGTTTCCACCGTTTTGATCAAAATATCCGGTAATTCTTTAATTGTGATTTCCCGATAGATCAAGGTTAAAATCAGGGCGTAAATAACCGCTATGGCGCTTGCTTCCGTGGCCGTAAAAATGCCGGCAATAATGCCGCCGATTACAATAACCACCAGCAGTAAACTGGGTAGGGCATCCAAAAACTTTTTGAAGGCCACTATTATTTTTTCCCGTTGCCCAACCGGATACTTACGGCGCAATGCAATAACCGCACTCACGCCCATAAGCCCCAGCCCAACCAGAATGCCGGGTAAATAACCGGCCACAAACAGGGCGGCTATGGATACACCGCCGCTGGCTAAGGAATAAATAATCAAAACATTGCTGGGAGGTATCAGTAATCCTGTGGTTGAACCGGTAACCGTGACGGCCGTGCTAAAGGTTTTGTCATAGCCCTCTTTTTCCATCACCGGAATCATAAAACTGCCGATAGCCGAGGTGGCCGCTACCGCCGAACCGGAAATAGCCCCGAAAAACATACAGGCCAGCGTATTCACATAGGCCAGCCCGCCGGGGAACATCCCCACCAACACCTTGGCAAAATCAATCAATCGTCGGGCAATGCCGCCACGACCCATCAACTGACCGGACAAAATAAAAAAGGGAATGGCCAACAGGGCAAAACTATCAATTCCCGTGGCCATACGCTGCGCTACGGTCGTAATTGCCGGCCCCGGTGCAATGGTAAACAACATGGTGAGAATGGTGGAAATCCCAATCCCGAAAGCAATGGGAACCCCCAGTGCCAAAAGCAAGACAAAACTGCCGGCCAGAACGATAATGGCGATTTCCATTATTTTTTTCTCCGTCTTTCGTTTTCCATAATGGCCACGATCGAATAATATATCATAATCAATCCGCTCAGCGGAAGAACCAAATACACATAGCCCATGCGTATCCCCATGGCCGCCGATGTTTGATCCAGCGTAAATGTTAAATCGACCAATCGGAAACCGCCTATGACCATTACAAAAAATGCAAAAGCCATAATCATGGCATAAATAAACCATATCAACCAATGACGCGCTTTACCGTCCAACGATTTCAAAAGGATATCGATGCCCAAATGGGCTTTTACACGCAGCCCGTAAGCCGCACCCAATATGCCGATCCAAATCAGTAAAAAACGGGCCAATTCTTCGGTGTACGAACTGGGTGCCTTCAAAATAAAGCGGCTGATGACCTGCCAGGTAACGGTGAGTACCATTAAACTCATTAAAAAAATAAGGAAAACGGACAAAGCCTTATCCAAAATTTGTGTAAATGTCTTCATCGGTTAACGGTCTTCCTTTTTAATGAATTTGCTCGATTTCCTGAAGCAAATCGTACACTTTAGTGCCTTTGTAGCGCGCATACATGCCTTTTACCTTTTCACGGAATAGGCGTTTATCGGGGTGAATGATTTTTACCCCGGCCTTTTGTACCGCCAGCAGGGCATGTTCCGTCGCTTTTTCCCATAAGGTAATTTCATAACGCACGGAGGCATCGGCCGCTTTCTGTAACCAGCGGCGTTGCTGCTCCGTCAAACGCTGCCAGATCGGTTCGCTAATCAGCAAAATATCCGGAATCGAAGTGTGCTCGTCCAATGAATAATACTTACAAACCTCGTAATGCTTGGAAAGATAAAAACTGGGAGGATTGTTTTCGGCACCATCCACCACTCCTTGCTGCAAAGCGGTGTACAATTCGCCCCAGGCAATGGGCGTTGCCGAACCGCCAAGCGCTTCCACCATTTGCACGGCCGTTTGACTTTTCATCACGCGAATTTTTAATCCCTTTAAATCGTCCGGAGTATAAATGGGAACTTTTTTAGTGTAAAAACTCCGACTCCCGGAATCGTAATAGCATAATCCGCGCAAGCGGTAGCGCAAGCCGGCCAACAATAATTTCTTACCGATGGGTCCGTTCAGCACCTTCCACAAATGTCGATGGTCGCGAAAAACGTACGGTAAACTGAAAATCTTCATTTCCGGCACAAACGATTCCATCGGGCTGGCCGACACCTTGGTCATGGCCAAACTTCCGATTTGCAATAGTTCGATTAAATCGCGCTCCGATCCCAATTGTCCGCTGGGGTAGATATCCATACGCATCGTCCCTTTGGATTCTTCGGACAGAACACGGGCCATGTATTCCATGGCCTTGTGAACGGGATGATTAACATCCAGCACATGCCCCAATTTGAGTACGGTTATTTTTTTGTGCCGCGCACAACCCGTAGTCAACACAAAAACGATTACCAATACCGCCACGACAATCCGACGAGAAAAACGGATCATGCGTCTCTTCCTTTCGCTGACCTGTGCTGCAGAAGCTCCTGCAAAAAATGCTCGAATTCTTTTGCAAATTCCGCACGTTTCAGGCCGTAATGAACAATGGTTTTCAGATAATCCATTTTATTGCCGATATCAAACCGCCTTCCGTCAATGCGATAGGCATACACGGCTTCGCGCCGCAATAAAAGACGCAGGGCATCGGTTAACTGGATTTCATTGTTTTTACCCGGAGCCGTTTGATCGAGGGCCGCAAATATATCCGGCGTTAAAATATAACGTCCGGCAAATGCCAGATTACTCGGACTTTCTTCCACGCTGGGCTTCTCAACCATATCGTTCACTTTCCAGATGGTCTCACTTAACTTTTTTCCGTCGATAATTCCATAGCGTGCCACTTTTTCCTGCGCTACCTCTTCAACAGCTACCACCGACTGCTGATACTGTTCATACACATCAATCAATTGCTGCGTAACCGGAATGACGGTGTCAACGATCGTATCCCCCAACAGCACGGCAAACGGTTCATTGCCCACATGCTGGCGGGCATAACGGATGGCATCCCCCAGGCCGTTCATTTCTTTTTGTCGAATGTAATGGATATTTGCCATATCGCCGATGTGGCGTACCTGATTGTACAAGTCTTCTTCTTGCTTGTCCCGCAAAATGGTTTCCAGTTCCCAATTCCGGTCGAAATGATCCTCGAGAGCGCGCTTTCCTTTCCCCGAAATAATTAAGATGTCGTCAATGCCCGCCTCAACGGCTTCCTGTACCACATATTGAATCACCGGCGTATCAATAATGGGAAGCATCTCCTTGGGCTGAGCTTTGGTAGCCGGCAAAAAACGTGTTCCTAATCCGGCTGCCGGTATTACGGCTTTACGAATCATAACGCGTGCTCCTTAATTAATAAATAAAAGGTTTAATCACCCGGGCCTGAATTTTTTTCAATTCCACAATCAGCTTTGTCAACATTTCATTGTTTTTGTACAAACCGATTATCGATCCTCCCGAGCCGGCAAATTTAGCCGATGCGCCGCAGCGACGGGCCACTTCCACCATTTCCAAGTTTTCTTTTCCGATATTCATGATGCGCCGCCTTAAATCGAAATTTTTATTGATCAATGTATTTAATCCGTCGATATCGCCTTTTTGCACCAAATCTTTCCCTTGCTCGGCCAGCGCGGCAATTTGCTCTAAAGTTCGATGCACCTGCACATCTCCCTGTTCGTAACGCACTCGAATATCATTGAGCACGGTACCGGAGACTTTACTTAAATCGGTCTTGTAGGCCACATAAAGGTGAGGTAAAATTGCCTGAGAATTTAACGGCCGGTAACGCCCGTAACCGTGTTTTTTTAAAAACGATTCGTTAAAATCCATATAAACACAACCTTCATACACCTGAATAACCCGGTCTTGCAAGCCGGCATTAATGCCCAACTCTTCGACTTCGGCATTAAGAATAAGGGTTGGCAGAATTTCTTTTGGAATGGTTACCCGGTAAAATTTGAGCAAGGCCCGCATCGTGGCGCTAATGAGGGCACTGGATCCGGCCAAACCCACTTGACGCGGAATGTTGGTGTGATAGCGTACGGTAAAATTTTTATTTTCCAGAGCAAGATTGTGGTGCTGACAATACTCGATAAATTTTTTAATCGCCGCTTTAATCAACCGATCGGCTCCGTAATATCCGTTGCGATTAATCTGCTCGATAAGGTCGTACACATTTCGATAGCGGTTTTGCTCGGCCTCGCCCGGTTGAATATGTAATTCCGGACTTTCGTAGAGAAGAATATGCGCTCCGAAATTCTTAACGGAAACGGAAATGGTCTTGCCGAAATATCCGTCCGAAGGATTCCCCAATAATCCGGCTCGGGCATAAGCACGTGCCTCGATGATCATGGCCTTACCTTTCCAATTTGTACGCTTTTTTTACCAAATCGTAAGCCAGAGCACGGATCATGCGAAAAGCCTCTTCCATCGTAAGCACATGCCGTGCCACCAATCGCGCCAAAAAATTGGCATCCACCCGCCGACTTAAATCGTGACGCGCCGGAATGGACGGGAAGGCTCGCGTATCATCGTTAAAACCAACGGTATTGTAAATGCTGGCCGTTTCCGTTACCTGTTGCCGAAAGCGCATCATTCCTTCCAGACTGTCGTGGAACCACCAGGCCGGTCCGAGTTTCATGGCAGGATAGTGCCCGGCCAAGGGCGCTAACTCGCGCGAGTAAGTCGATTCATCCAATGTGAATACGATTAAGGTTAAACGCGGATCGTTACCGTAGGCGTTTAAAAGCTCGTAAAGATTTCGGGTGAATTCGGTACGTACCGGAATGTCTGCTCCCTTATCCGGACCGAATTTGCGATACACGGTTTGATTATGATTGCGAAACGATCCGGGATGAATTTGCATGACCAACCCGTCTTCAATACTCATGCGGGCCATCTCCATCAACAAATGGGCCGTAAAGAGGCGTGCGTCTTCATCGGAAGCTTTGCCCTTTAAGGCACGTTGAAAAATGGCCTCCGCTTCGTCCTGGGAAAGTCGATGCGTGTAAGGAGATTCCACACCCTGATCGGTTGAGACGGCGCCGAATTCCTTGAAATAGGCGCGGCGATCTTCTATTGCCCGAATAAAACGGCGATAGCTCGATATTTCGTAACCGCAAGCCTGAGCCAGGCGCTCCATTTCTGCAGGCCAACGCACGTCACGAATGGCAAACAGGGCATCGGGACGAAAACAGGGAATGACACGCCCCGGCCAATCGGATTGTTGAATCATCTTGTGAAAGCGCAAATCATCGCTGGCACCGTCCGTAGTGGTTAATACTTCGATATTAAAACGCTCGAATAAGGCACGCGGTAAAAAGGCCTCCGTTTTCAGCTTTGCGGAAATGGCATCATACACGGCCATGGCATTGTTGCTATTCAACGATTCCCGAAGTCCGAAAACTTCCCTAAACTCGTGCTGCAACCAAATTCCGGTCGGCGTTCCGGCAAAAAGGTAATAATGGTCGGCAAACAACTGCCATATTTTGCGATGATCGGTCTCCACCGCCGTGCCGTCCCGGCTGGGAATACCCAGCGCTTCCAAAGGGATGCCCTGCGAATACAACAGGCGAAAAATGTAATGATCGGGAATGATGATCAATTCCGTAGGATCGGGGAAGGGACGATTTTCGGCCAAAAGCCGGGGATCGACGTGCCCGTGCGGACTCACAATGGGCAAATCTTTAACACTCAAATACAAACGGCGTGCTATCGCACGAACCTCAGGTTGCGGATCGAAAAAACGGTCGGGATGCAAAACAAAATCTTGCTGCGACACGATATTATTCCTTTCGGCAGGTTTCCTTTTGTTTAAACGGTGAAGCGATGCGAATCAGGCGCGCAGGAATCGGTTCGGGACTCTCAATTTCTTCGATAATGCGCTGTACGGCTAATAAGGCCATGCGATCGGTATCCTGAGCGACACAACTAATGGCCGGGTTGATGAACCTATTGAAGGCACTGTCTCCGAAGCTGACCAGATCCACATCTCGCGGAATGACCAACCCTAATTCACGGGCAGCCTGGACAACTCCCAGGGCCACGGGATAAGTGGCGGCAAAAATGAATTCCGGCAAATGATTATTTTTTTTAAAACGCATCAGGGCTTCATAACCGTCTTGCTCCGTAAATCCCCCTTGTACCAAAAACTCGTTGTGCACTTTCAATCCCGCTTCTTTTAAGGCCTTTTTAAACCCTTTTAAACGGTCGCGGGCAATGTGTAAACGATGATTTCCGCCGACGAATGCGAATGTTCGATAGCCGAGATCAATGGCTTTTTTTAGCGCCCGATAGGTGCCGTCCGTATCTTCAAATACCACGCGCGAAAAATCGCTGCTCAATGTTCGGTCGATTTGAACCATGGGAATTTGATTTTCACGCACCAGCGAAGCCAAAGGCAAACGGGCCGTTTTATCGGTTACGGAAATTAAAATGCCGTCCACCCGCATGGAAAGCAATGTGCGTACATGTTTTTGTTCGAAATCGGGATTTTCCTGAGAACTGGTTAGCACAATCTCGTAATCGTACTCCGCGGCATATCGATAAATCGATTCGATGAGGGAAGAGAAAAAAGAATGGGCGATTTTGGGCACCACCAGGCCAATGGTTCGCGTTTGACGGGCCGACAGATGGCGAGCCGCCATATTCGGAATGTACCCCATCTCCTCGGCCGTCTGTTTAACGCGCGCTTTCATTTCATCGGAAATATCGGGATGATCGCGCAAGGCCTTGGAAACGGTTACGGCAGATACGTTTAGCTTTTCGGCCAAATCTTTAAGCGTAATTTTCTGCAGACGAGGCATGATCTTAATCGCTTACTTTATCGTTAACTTTAACGGATAAAAAATACATCCTTTTCCCGCTCCTGTCAAGAGGTTTCCTTTGTTTTTGCTCAATTTTTTACATGCTTTTTGTTCACGATTTTTTACTTAACGTCCCAGCCAGCCTCCGTCCACCACGACTATCGCCCCGTTCATGTAATCCGAAGCTCCAGAGCTTAAAAACAGCACGGCACCGGCAATATCTTGCGGCTTCCCCCAACGACCGGCCGGAATGCGTTCCAGAATAGCCTTGTTGCGTGCCGCATCGTCACGCAAAGCCTGCGTGTTGTCCGTAGCAATGTAGCCGGGGGCAACCGCATTTACATTAATTCCTTTGGCAGCCCATTCATTGGCCAAAGCCATGGTCAAGGTTCGAAGCCCCCCTTTGGCCGCCGCATATCCCGGAACGGTGATGCCGCCCTGAAAAGACAAAAGCGAAGCAATGAAAATAATTTTACCCTTACCCCTTTTAAGCATGTGTTTACCGATTTCCCGGCTTAAAATAAACGGTGCACTTAAATTCACTTCCAGAAGGGTATCCCAATAATCATCGGGATAGTCCTCGGCCGCCTTGCGCAAAATAGTGCCGGCATTATTCACCAAAATGTCAATAGGGGGTACCATGTCCTGCAATTGGTGCACAAAAGCATACAGGGCCTGCCGATCGGCAAAATCACAAGCAAAGGCGTAAAATTTTCGTCCCAGTTGTTCTATTTGCAAACGTAATGCTTCCATTTGCCCACTACGGGAAACGGCTACAATATCCGCTCCGGCTTCGGCCAGGGCCACGGCCACGGCTTTACCGATGCCCCTGCGGGCCCCCGTAACCAGAGCTGTTTTTCCGTCCAATTTAAATTGATCGAGAATCATTGCCGGCCTTCTCCTTTCTTTCGCCTTCTTTTAAAATATCTCCTTTAGGGGCACCTGATCCATATCGCTAAAGTCCTGATTCTCGCCGCCCATGCCCCAAATAAAGGCATACGAACGGCTGCCGACTCCGGCATGAATAGACCAGGATGGCGAAATTACCGCCTGACGATTGCGCACAACAATGTGTTTAGTGCTATTCGGCTTACCGCAAAAGTGAAAAACCAGATTATCATCCTCCAGATCAAAATAAAAATAAACTTCGGTTCTTCTCTGATGGGTATGGGGTGGCAAGGTATTCCAAACGCTACCGTTCTGCAAACGGGTAATCCCCATTACCAATTGCGCACTTTTTACGCCTCCCGGATGAATATATTTTTCAATAACTCGTTGATTGGCGTTTTCTTTACTACCCAGGCTTGTCTTTTCGGCATCGGAACGGCGAATGAACGTCGTGGGATAAAGGGCATGGGCCGGATAGCTAAGCAAATAAAATTGCGCCGGATTTTGGGAATCGATACTGCTAAAACTTATTTCCTTACTGCCGCGGCCAATGTACAGACCGTCCGAATTTTGCAGCACAAAGGCCCGATCATCAACCGTAACACGGCCTTCCCCGCCGATATTAATAACACCCAACTCCCGACGTTCACAAAAAGATTGGGCAGCCATCGTTTCCTTATTTGCTTTTAATCTCAGCTCTTGTTCTACGGGAAGGGCCGATCCCACGATCGCGCGATCAATTTCCACATAGTGCAGCACAATTTTATCGGCCGCAAAAAGATCATCAAGCAAAAAAGAGTTCCGTAATTCGCGGTTGGTCATCCGCTCAAACGATTGGGGATCCGGAAGAAATTGTATTTGCATTGGTTCTTCTCCTTATTTAATTAAGCAAAATATTTTTATCTGAACTCATTTGTTTAATCTACCTTTAAATGGCCTCGGTTTTAAGTACCGCACACGGCTAAGCGGCCGGTGCTTCGGCCGGACAAGCACTTAGACCGTTTGGCTCAATGCCATTTTTCAAGGACGACATAACTGCCCTTAAAATCCTGATTACGCACTTCGACAACGGCTTTACGGTCGGGATATTTGCGAAAGAGAATCTGCGCCTTGCCGTTGGCCATTTCTATTACCGAGCTGCCGTCCGGCGTTCCCCGGTTTTTGAGGAGCCACCCACCTTGCAAAGCGCTAAAATAAACCCGTTTATTGTAATTTAAGCTACGTCTTCCTTTTTTATCTACCGCCAAAACGGTTATGCGGTACAGAGCAAAACCGACCTTTCGGGCAGTGACTTGCAAGGCAACCGGTGGCCGGGGTTTACTAAAGCGATAGTGCACCCGAATCGTATCGGCCGCCATTTGCTTTTGGTTAATGTACCCCAGAGCTATCAATTGATTAGCTCCCTCTGCAAAAGGCACGGCCCAGGTTAAATTCTGTGCCGGGAAAACCGATCGTTTTCGCTTTCGTCGGCCTAACGATTTGCCGTTCAAAAACAATTCCACCTGCTCACAATTGCTAAAGACGCAAACCGGCCTTGCCTGCCCCCGCGGGCCGTAGCGATCGCTCCAGGTATGCGATTCGATGTAACAAAAAGGATCGCTGGTATTCCAATAGCTTTTAAAAACATAGTAACCGTCTTTCGGATGTCCGGCCCGATCCGTCAATCCCTTTTCGTTTACGTAAGGAATGGGGTTCTCTGGACGCAAAGGCGTGCCGAAGTCCCTGAAAATCCACTGGGCGGAACCGCTGAGCCAGGGCAATTGTTCACTTACGTGCAAATGCCAATCGAACAAATCCACTATGTAATTTTCATTCCAATCACTGGTCCGGGCAATATTTTTAACCGTCGTTTGCACCGCTTTTTCCTGCCAGCCGCCTGTTTGAATTATCCCCCGCCCGTTTACCACCTGTTCGTCATGCCGTCCGAAATGGCTGGCACCGCCATATTCCGCGAGAAAAAAGCGCGGATACTTTTCCCGGGCGGTTTGCAACGCTTTTTCAAAATTTTGGTAAACCCCGGAATACCAACCGGCCCAAATCGAGGGCGAAAAGACGTCCACAATTCCCACGGCTCCCCGATACTTGCGCACGGCCGTTAGCCGCCCGGGATCCAATTGATGTGCCTTGCGGTTCAAAATGCGAAGCATGGCTTTCAAAGAATCGTCATTATTCCCGCCGGGAAAGTCGGGCAGCCAATTCAATTCGTTTCCCAACGACCAGATGATGATGGACGGATGATTGTAATTTTGCAGAATTTGTTCTTTAAGCAATCGCTCGGTATTCTTCTTCCATTTTATTCCTCCCATACCGCCGCGGCACCAGGGCAATTCGTCCCACACAAGAATACCCAACGAATCACAAGCGCGATACACCTGCGGATCTTGCGGGTAATGGGCCAGTCGTACGAAATTGGCCCCCATTTTTTTAATGGCCTCCATATCCGCCCGGTGCAAGGCATTGGGCATGGCTGCACCGTAAGCGGCCTTCTCTTCGTGCCGATGCGTTCCGCGCAGTAAAAGGCGCTGTCCGTTTAAGAAAAACGGGCCGTGTTTTTTAAACTCAAACCAGCGGTAGCCAAATATTTGCCTGGTACGGTCGAGTAATTTGCCGTTTTTAAAAAGCGAGACATGCAAAACGTACAAATTCGGATGATCCGGAGACCACAAACGGGGCTGTTTCAGCTCGGGGAGGTTAATATCAACGCTATTATTTCCCATGTGTAAATTCAATTTAAAATTCTTTTTCAAAACAAGCCGGCCGTCTTTCGTTTTTAACTGTGCCAGGCCGTCCACAGTTTGCTTCATGGTGCTCCGTACATCCATTTTCACCCGGGTTCGGGCCCGTTCGGCGGAGACTTGCGGGGTACTAACCAACAAGCGGCGCATATAAGTTAAGGGTACGATTTCCAACCACACGTCCCGTGTTATTCCACCGTAAATAAAAAAATCGGATTTTTGCGAAGGGATCAAATCCGGGTCGTAAGCATTGGAAACGTAAACGGTAATCTCGTTTTCGCGGTTTGGCACAAGAGCTTTGCTAATGTCCAAACGAAAGCCCACATAACCGCCGATATGGGAGCCGATTTTTTGCCCGTTTACCCAAACGCGGCAATGCGTGTTGGCGTCTTCAAAATACAGCAGGAACCGTTTGTTCTTAATGCGGGACGGAATAAAAATTTTCTTGCGGTACCAGCTTCCCGCCCGCCGATATCCCGGTTCGCCGTCCATGACGTCAAACCGATTCCAGGTATGCGGCAAATCGATTCTTTGCCATTGATCCGCATAAGCCGAAAGGTCGCGAAATTGGGGAACATCTTTTTCGAGATACAGCCAATTGGAATTCAGATTAATTGTTTGACGTACATTTTGCGGTTTTAGCCAATGACGATAACGGTAATAATGAAGAAACGCTTCCGTAAAGTAATAATCGCCGGCCGGGAAGGATTCGTTTACGGCCCAGCCTTTGGGGTAATTGTAAACCTGATGGATGAGCAGTCCCTGTTCCGTTTGCCGCGGGCTGTTCCAATACATGTAATGTTTCAACAAAGAAGCAACAATTCGGTCGGCCGTTTTGCGGTAAACCTGCATTTTCTGTCCGCTTTTTTCAACGGAAGAAAGCCGATACAAGCCGGCGGCCAGAATGGCCCCTGCGGAAGCATCCCGATAGGAACGGGCTTCCGGCGCCGTTAAATCCCAATAAGGAATTCCGTCGGGCGGTAAATGGCGTAACATAAAATCGGCCATGCGTTCGGAAGTGTGCAAAAAGCGCTCGTCTTTGGTGTAAAAATAAGCTCTGGCAAATCCGTAAATGCCCCAGGCCTGCCCCCGTGCCCAGGTGGAACTATCACTGGCCCCCTGATGGGTTTTCTTCTCGAGCACCCGACCGCTTTGCGCATCAAAAATAACCAAATGGAATGATGAACCGTCGCTTCGCACATGATTTTTCATGCAGGTGACGGCATGAGCATAAGCCGCCTCGGCATAGGCAGGATTGCCGCTTACCTGCGTAGCCCAGTAAAGCAATTCCAAATTCATCATCGTATCGATGATACTCCACCCCGCCTTTTTCTTGCTGCTTAGCTTACCCCAGGCACGGATGAAATGACCGTGCCTGTTGTACCGTTTCAATAGCATGTCGGCTGCTTGCAAAGCGGCGCTTTTAAATTGGGGTAATCGCGTGAAGCGATACGCTGTTACCACAGTCGGATAAAAAATAAAACCCATATCATGGGTATCGTCTTTTCGGCAATAAGGAAGCAAAGCCCGGGCAAAGGCAATGGCTTGTTTCTTAAAACGTGGATCACCTGTCAAACGATATCCGTTCCACAGCTCGCCCCCTAAAAAGCCGGAAAGCCAATTAACTTTTTGGCGGTATTTCCACCGCCCGTTTTCCGTGTACAGTTGCCATTGAGATGCGCGCCAGGCATCCATTTGCAAAATACGTTTTCCGATTTTGGCTACAACGGAATCCGGCGGATTTTGGGCATTTCCGTTTGCCAACAGGAACAAAACGAAAAACACTACCCCAATGCGTTTAATAGCAATCATTTTGCACTCTTTTTGTTAGAATAGGTTACCACAATCGGATGCGCCAAGGCCGCAGTACGATGCTGAACATAGTTCTTGCAAAACGGATAAAACGGTTGATCTTTGATATTTTCCTGCCACAGGGCACCCGAATAAAACACGATCTTTCGCACGGAAGGATGTGCAAAGAAAAGGTTATTTCCTTT
>CAZHIZ010000047.1:18749-22124 GCA_964532875.1 uncultured Caldithrix sp.
CGACCCACTTGCGGTAAAATAATTTTGCAGGTCTTTTTGCCGAAAACATCCATGGCATTGCGCTCGTCCAGATATTGGCGATAGGCTATTTTATCCGATTCCAGCCCCGGCCCCTCGTAACGAATCAGGGCATCGTGAATGAAATGGCGGCTATTCACAGCCCACCGCTTCACCTCTGCAAATCGGCCGCCGCGCCATTTCCCATGCAGGAATCGTCCCCCTTGACGTACGGAAAGTTCGGCATGAGCTTTGGAGGAAAAGTGCGAGGCATTTTTCTTTACGAATCCGATGCGCAGGGTCTTACGTTCTTTAGGTTTAAAATCAAGCACAAGTCCTACTTTCCCGCTGTCCAGAATCTGGTAAGAAACGGGCTTGCCCTCGGCCAGAATAATCAGGCTATTATTTTTTTCATCTTTCTCCCCCGCAGGAAATATCTTGTTTATTTCCAATTCAATCCACGCATTATTGCGTCTTGCGTTAAGAGGATTAAACAACGAAACCGTCGTTTTTTTTGCCTGACATCCGAATAACAGCCAGGGTAATACGAACACCGCGGCAAGGATTATTCGCCTCATCTTCCTACCTTTCCAATACTCTACCGAATGTAAAATACACTTCATTTGACAAACGCTTTTCTCCGCCGTTTTACGGTTTCTTATCCATCCGCCCCATCTATTTCGAATAAAGCTCTTTTTGCCACAATAGAGGCTGTCGAACAAAGTAATTACGTAAAACTTCATAATCCGAGGGGTCGGCCGGCAATTTTTGCCAAACCCGCAAATACTCATTGTGATGGTATTTTACTCCGGCAAACAGCAGCGAAAAATCACGCACCGGCCACTTATCAAAATAGGCAATATCCTTTTGATAGGGCCATCTAAATTTATCCTTAATGTAAGGAAACATAAAACGAACCGCTTTTTCCATTCCCCGCCCGTCCGGCAGGCGGAAATACCACAAATCATTATTTACGGAGGCTAAAGCGCAAACCACGGTCATGGCCTGTAAATTGAACAGCGAATAGCTATATGGTTTGGTACGTTTCAATTCTTTGGGGAAACTTCCGTCTTGTGCCATTTGTTGCGGAATGAGAACCGTTTTAAACATTTTTCGTACGTAATGAAGCTGTGTGCTGTCTCCTACAAGCAAGGCATAAGCGGCCACCTGCGCCGCCCAACACGTGGAATGATTATTGCCATGATCCCGTTCCTTAATGCCGTAAGGATGGGTTGTTAACCAATTTAAAAAGTTCCGGAACCAGGTTTTAACGGCATTTAGTAGTTCCGCATTAATCTGACCTTGCCTTTCCAAAACGCGCACGGCCTGAACCACCTCAATCAAATGAATACCGTCGATGATGCCGATGCTGCGCCCTGTTGTTCTGCCTTTTATAGCCTGGGCAAAAAGCAAATCGGGATTCATTTTGGTTTGGGGATCAACAAACCAGGCACGCAGATGTTTTTCCACCGCTTTAACATATTTGCCATCGCGGGTCAATAAAAAGGCGGCCGTCATAACCGGAACATGGTAGCTCAGGCGCATTAACAATAAACGATGGGCAATAAAATTTTGCGGATTGCTCAAACCGTCCCGCCGAATATAAGGCCCGTCGGGATTTTGCGGATCGGGCCACCAATAATCCCCCTCGGAATAGAAGTCGTGCAGGCCGCCGGCACTTCGCGGACAATGAAATGCGGTAATGGTAACCGGAATTTCCCGCAAGGCTAAATTTGCTGCGCACAATACCCGTTGTTTTTCAAGGCGGCGTAAATCGAACGATCTTCGGCAAGAAACAAACGAAAGAGATAAAGCGAACAATAAGGTTAAAAATAAAATTTTACGCATGTTTTTTTCTTTCTAACGAACGAGCAATATTTTCATTGTTTTGCGTTGATTTTTGGCTTTTAATTGTAGAAAATAAATACCGCTGCTTACCGCTCTGCCGAAACGATCGCTGCCCTTCCAGACCCATTGATGGGTACCCGCACCAAGCCTTACGGACGCGGTTGAATAAATATTCCGGCCCAATACATCAAATATGAGAAGGCGAACAAAGGCCGATTTGTGCAAAGTAAAACGAACAGCCACTTGTTGATTAAACGGGTTGGGAAACGTACTAATCAAATCGAAAAGTGACGGATAGTGGTGTGAAACAGTTCCCCGGGGAAATCCCGTTGTATTATGCCGATCGGCAAGTTGCGCTTCGAACAGCGATTGAGGAATTAAACCATCGGTATTGCTTCCTTCGATGTACCCTTCCGGCTCATCAAATGAGGCCGGTGGTTTTTTGCCCGTTATGTGCTTGCCCCGACAGCCGATCGCATAGTTTTGAGCCGTGGGGGGCTTCTGAACGATTAAATCACCCTGGGCCACATCGCAGTTCCAGGCAACCGAATGTACCGCCGCCCAACCGTGACTGGTGCCGTAATAACCGCGGCAATAAAGCCCCAATAATCGGGGATTGTACCCCTCACGAGGCCCGTCCAATTCCGTATGATTATCATACAGAAGCCCTTGTGACCAGCGTCGGTGTCCTTCGCTGGAGGCATAGGCACCGGAAGATTTGCAACGTAAAAAAACAATATCGCTGGCCCAGGAAGTTCCGTTGGACATGTAATGGTGGCGTCCGTTCGTTGCCAGACAATTTTTAACAAGAATTTGTTGAGAGGCCGTGTAGGCTTCAAAATTATACCGTCTGCCCCCGGAAATTTTGGCTACCGGGTCCAAAGCCCGGCAATTTTCAATGGTTACGCGGGTTGCGCTATGGGTTCTGAATCCGGATTCACCGAAATGTAAAACCGTACAATTTTCAACCCAGGCATCCTCCACCAAAAACAAATCGATTCCGTTCCAGGCGTGATTCTCATCCGTACCACCGGCAGTTTGGATATCGATGCGTAAATTTTCAATGCCGATTTCCGTTTTGAGCTTATGGCGCAAGTATTTGTAGATATAAGATTTCGCCTGAGCTTTAATGAAATGATTGTACAAAGGCGCATCTATTGTAATTTGGTTGCTATCGATTCTTGTAATATAGCGGTTGTACACGATGGGCTGACTGCCGATTTCCCACGGTACATCCACTCCGGGTTCGGCATTTGGATCGTTGGAATGGGTGCCTCCGTAATCGATCGCTTGCAACCATTCTTCCGTACACGGATGAAAGATGATAATATTATCGCCCACATGGTAATAGCCGGGTTTTTGCACATGGAATGTACGCGAGCCCACCAATACGGTATCATCGATAATATATGATTTGGTTCCGGGAACCATGTCGCGCCATTTTGTTTCGTCATTTCCTCCAGCAACCAAAACGGTTCTCTGCTTGGGAGAATTTCCGACGGCCTTCAAGATCGTATTGGAAGCGGGATC
>CAZHIZ010000048.1:0-22113 GCA_964532875.1 uncultured Caldithrix sp.
CGGGACCAGTTCTTCCGCCTTTGGCGGAATGCGGCTACCGACGGACAAGTTACCAGTACCCCCTCACTATTCTCCCTCTACTAAAAACTACGGCCGATACCCCGTCGAACTTTCTATTTAAACAAATAATCGTAAATCTGCTCGTAATCCTTGACAAAAATCAATTCGAAACCATCCAATAGAGCCTTACTCAATTCCCGGATATCGGGTTTATTTTCCGCGGGTAAAATAATGCGTTTAATCCCATGGCGTTTGGCCGCCATTAATTTTTCCTGCAAACCGCCCACAGCCAGCACCTTTCCGCGCAGGGTTATTTCACCCGTCATGGCCAAATCCGAAGGTAAGGGCTGTTTTTTGAGAGCCGAAATCAAACCGCTGGTCAAAGTTACCCCGGCCGAGGGCCCGTCTTTGGGCACGGCCCCTTCCGGTAAATGAATATGTACCTCGTATTTGGAAGTAAAATTTTGGTCGATTTTAAACTTGCGGAAACGCGAACGAATGTAATCCACGGCAATCATGGCCGATTCTTGCATCACTTCGCCCAATTTACCGGTCAAAGTCAGTTTGTCTTTTCCGGGAATCAAATTCACTTCCACACGCAAAATATCACCCCCAAACGGCGTCCAGGCCAGCCCCGTAGCTACCCCGATTTCCTTTTGGCCTTTTAGTTTAGATGTAACAAACTTGGGTTCTCCCAAAAATGTGGCCAAATTTTTCTTACCGACCACGATTTTTCGGCGCCGTTTATTCTTGGAAAGCATGATCACCGCCTGGCGGCAAATCTTGCTGATTTCCCGTTCCAGATTTCGCACACCGGCTTCCAGAGTGTATTTAACGATGATCTCAGTAATCGCTTCGTCCTTGATCTCCAATTCACCGGCTTTGATGCCGTTTAATTTAAATTGTTTGGGAATTAAATACTGCCGGGCGATAGCTAATTTTTCGTAATCCAAGTAGCCGGGCAACTCAATAATTTCCATGCGATCCAGAAGCGGTTCCGGAATGGCATCGGCATAATTGGCTGTTACCACAAAGAATACTTTGGACAGATCGTATTCGATCTCCAAATAATTATCGACAAACGAATGGTTTTGCTCGGGATCCAACACCTCCAAAAGCGCCGAAGCCGGATCACCTTGATAGGTACTGTTGATCTTATCCACTTCATCCAGCAAAAACACCGGATTAACGGTACCCGCTTTTTTCATACCCTGAATAATTTTACCCGGCATGGAACCGATGTAGGTACGCCGATGGCCGCGAATTTCGGCTTCGTCATGAATGCCGCCCAAAGACATGTGCACAAACTTTCGTCCCAATGCACGAGCAATGGAACGTCCCAATGAGGTTTTGCCCACGCCCGGAGGGCCGGCCAAACACAAAATAGGCCCCTTAATTTGCTTAACTCTTTGCAGAACCGCAATATGTTCCAACAAACGCCGTTTCGGTTTTTCCAATCCGAAATGATCTTCATCCAAAATCTTTTGCGCTTTTTCCAAACTGGTTTCATCCTGCGTCATCTCCATCCACGGCAAATTCAGAATCCACTCCAAATACGTACGAATCACGTTGTATTCCGGCGAGAGCGGCGGAATCTTGGCCAGACGGCCCAATTCCTCTTCCACTTTCTCCTTCGCTTCTTTGGGCAAGGCCTTTTTCTGAAATTTAGCCCGTAACAAGGCTACATCACTGCCTTCTTCCGCTTCTTCACCCAATTCTTCACGAATGACCCGCAACTGCTCCTGCAAAAAATAATTCCGTTGTGTTTTAACCATTTGATCGCGCACTTTCACATCCAATTCCGATTTTAGACTCAGAATGTGATTTTCGTGCGTTAAGATATCCAGCAGTAGGAAGATGCGTTGGTTTAGATCCCACTCTTCCAGAATGGTCTGTTTCTGTTCAAGACGTAAATCCAGATAACCGGCAATAAAATCGGTTACCTTTTCGAAATCGTCCATTTGGGTCACGGAAAAAATCAATTCTTCCGGCAGCTCGTCGTTAAGTTTTACGTATGTTTTAAACAGAGAAATGAGTTCCCTTTTTAGGGCTTCGGCCTGATCATTCATCTCGATATCGGCATAGGGAATGCGAATGGTGGCTTGAATGATCGTGCGTTTTTTACGGTAGTGCACAACCCGCCCGCGGATGATGCCTTCCACCAAAACCTTTAACAAACCGTTGGGCAAACGCACAATTTGCACGATGCGCCCCATGGTACCGAAACGATACAAATCGCGTGAAGTGATCTCCTCCAGCGTGGGGTCTTTTTGCGCCACTAAAAAGATGAACTTGTCGCCTTTCATGGCACGCTCTACCGCTTCGATGGAATTGGGTCTGCCCACAATCAAAGGCACCACCATGTGCGGAAAAAAGACCAGATCCTTTAGCGGTAAAACGTTTAAGGTGTACTCCTGAGTCAAATCAATTTCAAAAACTTCGGTTTCTTTCATATTCAAAACCTTTTCTTTCCATGCAAAAAAAAGCGGAGCAATGCTCCGCTATTTAATGGGTTAGGATGTTCAATAAAGTTAAGCACTGCGCTTGGTACGCGCAAATTCGTAGACAGGTTCCTTGTGTTCCGTAACCACTTCCTCGGTAATCACAACTTTTTTCAAACCGGACATGGAGGGCGCCTTGTACATGATGTCCAGCATCACCCCTTCCATGATGGAGCGCAGAGAACGGGCGCCGGTTTTACGCTTAACGGCCTGACGTACAATGGCATTTAAAGCCGCCTCTTCAAAGACCAACTCGATGCCTTCCATTTTCATTAATTGTTTGTACTGCTTGACCAAAGCATTTTTCGGCTCGGTTAAAATGGAATACAAGGCCTTTTCATCGATCTCGTCCAGCGTTCCGACAACCGGTAAACGACCGATTAATTCCGGAATCAATCCGTATTTTAGCAAATCTTCCGGTTCCACCATGGCATAAATCTCGCTGGTGGTAAGATTTTTCGTGTTGCTCAATTTTTTCTCGAAACCGATTTTCTTCTCGCCGATGCGCCGCAAGATGATTTCTTCCAAACCTTCAAAAGCACCGCCGCAAATAAACAGAATGTTCTTGGTATTGATATTTACCAGATTTTGCTCGGGATGCTTACGCCCGCCTTTGGGCGGAATGCTGGAAACCGTACCTTCCAAAATTTTCAGAAGGGCTTGCTGTACCCCCTCCCCGGAAACATCACGCGTTATGGAAGGATTGCCATCTTTGCGCGAAATTTTGTCGATCTCATCAATGTAAATAATGCCGCGTTCCGTTTCTTTGACATTGTAATTGGCGGCATGGTACAAACGCACCAAAATATTTTCCACATCTTCACCCACATACCCGGCTTCGGTCAATACGGTAGCATCGGCAATGGCAAAGGGGACCTGCAAAATTTTAGCCAGGGTTTGCGCCAGTAGCGTTTTGCCCGTTCCGGTAGGGCCGATGAGTAAAATATTGCTCTTTTCAATCTCCACATCTTCGGCTTCCATAATGTGGTTAATGCGTTTGTAATGATTGTAAACCGCAACCGACAATATTTGTTTGGCCCGCTCCTGGCCGATGACATATTTGTCCAATTCTTCTTTGATTTTATTGGGCGGTAACAGATTTTGCCGCACCTGAATGGAGGCCTGTTTGCGATGGCGCGTAATAATTTCCATGGCGCTTTCAACGCAGTAATTACAAATATGCACATCCGGCCCGGAAATCAAACTTTCCACCTCATCGGCGGAACGGCCGCAAAACGAACACCGGAATATGGGGTTACGAAAATTTTTGCTGCTCATTTATTTTTTCCCTTTTTCTTCCTTTTCCTCTGAACGCGAGGTTAATATCTTGTCGATCAAACCGTAATCCAGCGCCTCTTCGGCCGACATAAAGTAGTTACGATCCGTATCTTTTTCTATTTGCTGCAACGACTTGCCGGTGGCTTCGGCCAAAATCTCATTTAAAATACGTTTGATGCGCAAAATTTCATTGGCCGCAATGGCAATATCCGAAGCCTGACCCTCCGCACCGCCTAACGGTTGGTGAATCATGATCCGCGAATGCGGCAGGGCATATCGCTTGCCCTTTGTTCCGGCGGCCAAAAGCAAAGCCCCCATACTGGCGGCCTGCCCCATGCAGGTTGTCACCACATCCGGTTTGATGTATTTTATGGTATCGTAAATAGCCAGGCCCGAAGAGACAATGCCACCCGGCGAATTGATGTACAAATAAATATCTTTGTTCGGATCGTCCGCTTCCAAAAACAAAAGCTGAGAAATAACCAGACTGGCCACATTATCGTCAATCGGTGAGCCTAAAAAAACAATCCGCTCTTTTAACAATCTGGAATATATGTCATACGCACGTTCCGTACGCCCGGTTTGTTCAATAACAATAGGTACTAAAGGCATCGGTACGCTCCTTTCCGCCTGATGTACAATTTTTCCTTATCACCCAATCATAAATCGGTTTTTAATGATGGGTTAAAGTGCCTAACCCCTCAATCGAGTTCTATTTCATTTTCTTTAATTTCATTGTTTTCTTCTAAAAATTTAATCAATTTATCATAAAAGAGATCATCTTTCATCCGTTCCAGAATCATTTTATTTTCCAAAACTTTTTTGCGTTCCTCCTCGTCCTTCACATTTTCTTCGAGGAACTTCTGAATGTCTTCATCGCTAACTTCGATATTTTCCACTTCGGCAATCCGTTTGGTCAAATAGTACCATTTAACCATGGTCTCGGCGTTGGGTTCATAAGCACGACGCGCATCTTCCAATTTTAAATTGGGATTGCGCTCCACGGCATTGCGTGCCATCGTATCGACGTAATTATCAACGAGAGACTGAGGTATCTCAAAAGGATTTTCGGATAATAAAGTTTGAATAAGGTCTTCTTCAAAGCGTTGCTTCGCTTCGTTTTCGTATTGGTGCTCCAGATTTTCGCGTACTCGCTTTTTAAGGTCTTCCACCGTCTTCAAACCTTCTTCACCCAGATCCTGCACAAATTCATCCGTCAATTCAGGGATTTTTTCTTCCATAATTTCTTTAACGGTAAAATCGTAGAGTTCTTTTTTACCGGCATAATCTTTTTGAGGAAAATCTTCGGGATATACTTTTTCCACACGCTTTGTTTCGCCTTTTTGGGCGCCGATTAATTGCATTTCCAGATCTTTATCGAATAATCCGGCCCCGATCTTTACGGTTACGCCATCGTATTTACGCCCCACAATAGGCACACCGGATTCGTCCAATTCCTGCATGTCCACTACCACCCGATGGCCTTCGGCAACCGGACCCTCTACTTCCGTTACTTCGGCCCGTTCTTGCAGCAATTCTTTGATTTTTTCATCGACAAATTTATCGGTAATAACGTATTTGTCCCGCATGATCTCCAGACCGGTGTATTTTTTCAATTCGATCTCGGGCAAAGTCTCCACATGAAAAGTAATTACCAGATTGCCGGCTTCGTCAAAATTCGTATCTTTGGCCTCGGGGACACCCACCACATCTATTTTTTCCTGAGTCGTCGCTTCTATTAAACTTTTCTCGGCCGCCTTTTCCATGGCGGAACGATCGATGATGCTGGCAAAACGTCGTTTAATCATACCTAACGGCGCCTTACCTTTACGAAATCCCGGGAATTGCACCTCTTTGCGCAACAATTTAGCCTCATCCTCGCGAATCGCATCGTATTCGTCTTTGGGAAAGGTAACTTTCAATTCCTTCATGGAACTGGACAGACTTTTTACTTCGGTCTTTATCATTCTAAATGAACCTCCTTAACTATCAGCATCAAATAATTCAAAATTATTTAATTTACTTGATTCAACAGGCAAAAGCAAATTAGGAATGCCGCGCATTGTGCAGGTTAACAACCATCATGCTTTTTATTTCTTAAATCAATTTATGCTCAAAAAATCCGAAGCACTGCTTCGCATTCACGGTCCGGTACACAGCGACTTCACCGAACCTTGAAAACAAAAACAGTACGCGGTAATTTTTCAAATTACTTTTTCATTTGGGCATAATCGCCTAAAATATGGGCGGTTTCCACTAAATAGAAATCTTCGTTTTTCTTGTACCCTAATTTTTTATGCAGTTTTTTCAATTCTTTTTTGCGTTTCTCCCGTTCGTCCCGCAGTTTTTTGCGCACGGCCAAATTCAAAGAAACGCTGTTCTTTTTGCGTTCCCGCTTAATCTCGCCGATCTCTTTCAAGATCAATTTGTATTCCGGATCGTGTTGCATGCGCTTTTCATGCAATTTTTTCAGGGTAGGGATTTCCTGGGGCAAACGGGGATCGAACACATCGTAATCCACCGGCTCGATTTCATCCCAGGCCAGGGCATTTTTTTCACTGCTTTCGCCCACATCCAGCACATCAAAACGAGACGGGATGGGAATATCCGGCATGACCCCTTTTAACTGGGTGCTGCCTCCGTTAACGCGATAAAACTTGGCAATAGTGAATTTGATCTGCCCCAATTTTTGTTTGCTATGCGGAAACATGCGCGATAGGGGCATGATGTTTTGCACCGTCCCCTTACCGAAGGTTTGCGAGCCGACAACAATCCCGCGTCGATAATCCTGAATGGCGGCAGTAAAAATTTCCGAGGCGGAGGCACTGAAGCGATCCACCAAAACGGCCAGAGGGCCGCTGTAAACGATTTTCGGATCTTCGTCGCGTTCCACTTTAACACGGCCGCGACTATCACGAACCTGCACAACCGGCCCTTCCTTAATAAACAAACCGGTCATGTCCACGGCTTCACTTAAAAATCCGCCCCCGTTGCGGCGCAAATCGATGATAATGCCCTCAACGCCGGCGTGTTCCAATTGCTTTAAAAGGCGAGCCACGTCTCTGGAAGTACTGGCATAGTCGGGAATGCCTTTACGCATGGCGTCATAATCCAAATAGAAATCCGGCACTTTAATCACACCGATCTTGATTTTGCGCCCATTGTGCTCGATTTCAAGCGTATCGCTTTTTGCCGCCCGATCGGCCAGTTTAATACGATCCCGCACGATGGTGATCGTTTTTGGAGGATCGGACAGCGAGGCGTCCGCCGGAATGATTTGCAAACGCACTTTGGTTCCCTTCTTGCCACGAATCAGTTGCACCACATCGTCGATGCGCCAACCGATGATATCCACCATTTCTCCCTTATCGCCCTGTCCGACGGCCACAATGCGGTCACCCGGATGCAGCAAACCACTTTTGTCCGCCGGCCCACCCGGTACGATATTCACCACTTTTGTGTAATCGTCTTCCGTTTGCAATGTGGCCCCGATTCCTTCCAAAGAAAGACTCATGCGAATCTTAAAATCATCGCTTAATTTGGGAGACATGTAATTGGTGTGGGGATCAAACGTTTCGGCAAATGAATTCATGAAAACCTGAAATACATCTTCGCTTTCGGTTTTCATCATGTTTTTGTCGCGGGTTTTGTAGCGCTTTTTCAGGCGCTTAACGATGTCATCCCATTTTTTACCGGTTAATTTCAAAGAAAGCGCTTCGTTTTTCAGCCGTTTTTTCCAAAGGCTGTCCAATTGCGCTTTATCGGTAGCCCAGGGGGCGTTCTTGCGATCCAGCTCGATGGAATCGCTTTTATTAAAATCGAACGGCTTGCCCAGTATCTGTTGCACAAAGTCCATGCGTTCCTGAAAACGCTTCATGAATAAATTGAACATGAAATAGGCGGCTCGTAAATCGCCGTTACGCAAGGCATCGTCCAATGTGTATTTGTAATGATTAAATAAATCGATATCCGATTTCAGAAAATACAAATGCTGGTTGTCCAACAAATCGATGTAAAAGTTTAGCATCTCGGCCGATAATTTGTCGTCCAATTGCTGATGCTTGTAATGCATGCGCGGCAGAAAAAAGGCAATGGCTTGTTCCACGCGGGGATGAATGGGTAACGGCTCGAGAACGGGAAGCGTTTGCCCCTGAGAGTCTTTATCCACCGCAAACAGGCTTATGGATGATAATGCCATTAAAATCAGCAACAAAACAATGGAAATACGTTTCTTCATGGGAATATCCTGCTAACTATAGTTAATCGGTTTTGTTTTAACGTTTAAGATATCAAACGAACGGATGCAAGTAAAAATTTTCTTTTAATTAAAAAACGATGCTTACGATCTTTACTCCTGTTTCTTTTCAGCATGCCGGCTTTGCCATTCTCATTAAACTTAAAACTTAAATGAATCATTGGGCAAAAAGTTGCATTTTGGGCCCATGAGTTCTTTTTTCGCCCAAAATCGACAAAAATTTAAGTAAATAAAATGAAACCCGAAATGACAGGCCTCAAAATAAAGCCACATTAAATAAACTCCTTGTCCGTCCCGTCCCCCAAACAGAGCCGCCGGTAATTCCTGGTCGTACCTAATCGGCTTCGGTAGCGATTTGCAAAACGGCGGATGGGCAAAGACATTTTTTTGAGCCTAAGGTCCTATTCTCCCTTTCATTTTAGGCTTTCCGCAGGATTTTCATTTGTTTTTGGCCAAAAAACAAAAAATCCCTTCATTCTATTTTAAAACCGTATTGTTTGCATTGGCTTTTTGTATTATCTTTAGCCGTTTAATTAACTTAAAAAACAAAAGGCTAATGGGATGCAAAAATGATCAGACGGATTAAAGGTACACAGGATATTCTACCGGACGAAACCCCGCGTTGGGTTGCTTTGGAAAATTTGATTCGCAAAATGATGGGACGCTACAATTTTCATGAATTGCGCACACCTATTTTCGAGCAAACCCAGTTGTTTGCCCGCGGAATCGGCCAATTGACCGACATTGTTTCCAAGGAAATGTACACTTTTTTGGATCGCGGCAAAAAACAATTAACCCTAAAACCGGAAATGACTGCGCCCATCATGCGGGCTTACATCGAAAACAAATTGTACGCCAAAGCACCGTTAAACAAATTGTTTTACATCGCACCTTTATTCCGTCAGGAAAATCCGCAGGCCGGTCGTCTGCGTCAGTTTCATCAATTCGGTGCGGAAACCCTGGGCACAGCCGATCCCCTGGCCGACGCCGAAATGATCGATCTGGCTTGGTCCATATTTAAGGAAATCGGCCTGAGCGATTTGACATTGCGCCTCAATTCCGTGGGTGATCCCAATTGCCGCGCTGATTACAAAAGCAAATTACAGGATTACATTCGGCCCAATTTGTCCCAATATTGCGCCGATTGCCAACGGCGCTTCGACGAAAATCCTCTGCGCATTTTAGATTGTAAAAATCCGACCTGTCAGGCATTAAATCGGAATGCACCCAAATTGGCGGACAATTTGTGCGACGATTGCCGCGCTCATTATGATGCGCTTAAAGAGCAACTGACCCGTTTGAATATTCCTTTTGTGGAAGACCCCTATTTGGTACGCGGACTCGACTATTACACGCGTACGGTGTTCGAAATTACCAGCAATACTTTAGGCGCTCAAAATGCCATTTGCGGCGGCGGGCGTTACGATTTGCTGGCAGGGGAATTGGACGGGCCCGATACGCCGGCCGTGGGTTTTGCCGCCGGCATGGAACGGCTGCTAATGGTCATGGAGCAACAGGGCATTCGTCTGGCCGAAAAAGCACGTCTTGATGTGTTTTTGGCCCCTTTAGGCGACGCTGCCCGCCGGGAAGCAATAGCCTGGTTGCACAAAATCCGTGCTTTAGGTATTTCCGCCGAAACGGATTTTTTGGGACGCAGCATCAAAGCGCAAATGCGCGAAGCCAACCGCCAAAAGGCGCGTATCGTATTGATTTTAGGCGAAAACGAATGGCAAAAACAAGAATTTACAGTCAAATTAATGGACAAGGGAGAACAGATTTCCATCCCCTTTGCCTCTGTTACGGATTTTTTGAAGACGGAAACGGCAAAAGTAAAAACGAAGGACTGCTAAATAAAAAATGGCCAAAAAGACAAAAGTGAACACGAAGCAGGAAATGCCCATTGAACCCGTGCAAGGCGTGGAACCGCATTTCGTCGGGTGGCGCCGTTTATTTCGTAAATGGCAAATTAAAGGTTTACGCGCTCTTTACAAGATTAATGCACCGACCGATCTGTACCTGTTATTTTTAGCCAGTCTGGTCGGTTTGTTCACCGGATTCGGCGCCTATTTATTGAACATCATCATCGACGGCGTGCACTTTACCCTATTCGAACAAGCCGGTTTTCATATTTTTGATGCGGCCACGGCCGACTACCTGCGCATTTTGTACCCGGCTATCGGTGGTCTGGTGGTGGGCTTACTGGCTTTCTATTTATCACCCGAAGTAAAAGGGCACGGCATTCCCAGTGTCATGGACGCCGTAGCCAACAAAGGCGGTTACATCCGCAAACGCGTGACTATTTTAACTTCCATCAACTCCGGCACTACCATCGGTTCCGGCGGATCGGCCGGTAAGGAAGGGCCCATTGTGCAAATCGGTGCCGCCATCGGTTCCAGCATCGGGCAATTGTTCCATGTGTCGCAGAGGCGCTTAAAAACGTTGGTCGGTTGTGGAGCCGGAGCGGGGCTTGCGGCCGTTTTCAATGCACCGATCGGTGGCAGCCTGTTTGCCATCGAAATCATCATGGGTGACTACAGCCTGGGCTTTTTTGCCCCCATGGTGGTTGCTTCGGTAATTGCCACGGCCGTTTCACGCGCGTTAATCAGTTCCAGCCCTATCTTTCAAATTCCGGAATACTCTTTGCAGAGTCCGGCCGAGTACCCGCTCTATTTACTCATGGGTTTGGCCGGCGGTATTGTGGCCGTTATTTTCATCAAAACGCTCTACGGAATTGAAGACCTGTTCGAAACCAAAATCAATTTAAAACCGTGGATTAAACCGGCCATTGGCGGTCTGATTACCGGTATTATCGCCTTTAAATTTCCTGAGCTTTACGGATTCGATGATTCCGCGACGCACACGGCTTTAATCGGTCGCACGGAAATTTCCATTCTGGCCGTGCTGGTGGTGGCCAAAATCCTGGCCACTTCCTTTACCCTGGGTTCCGGCGGAACCGGCGGTTTGTTCACACCTTCTTTATTTATCGGGGCCATGTTCGGGGCCCTGTTCGGCAATATCGCCAACAAATTAATGCCCGGATTAACAGCCCCTCCTGGCGCCTATGCCTTAGTGGGAATGGCGGTTATTATTTCCGGTACCATCCATGCGCCGCTAACCGCACTGATTATGATCTTTGAAGTGACGGGGGATTATCGAATTATTTTGCCCCTCATGCTGGGCACGGTGGCTGCGGTCATCGTGGCCAAAGCACTGGAGGAAGAATCGATTTACACCATGAAAATCTCCACCTTTTCCAGTAAAACGGCCGGCGGGAAAAATGTGGAAATCTTGAAGGCGCACAAAATCACCAACCTTATTTTAACGGATGTGCCGGTGATTTACGAATACACACCTTTCGAGGAAATTTTGAATATTTTCATGAAATCGCATTACACCACTTTCCCGGTTCTGGACAAGAATAACCGTGTACGCGGCACCATTTCATTGCGTGAATTACGGCCCATTTTATTTGACCGAAGCGTGGCACCGCTTTTGCTGGCCACAGACATAATGAGCGAAAACATTTTCGTTCTGCAAAAAGACAATACACTCGAAGAAGCCTTGCAAAAAATGGAAATCGACGATTCGGAGGCCTTGCCTGTGGTGGAATCGCAGGAAAGCATGCGCTACATCGGTATGGTTACGCGCGGTGACATCTGGCGCATGTACTCCAAAGAAAGTTTATTTACGGCAGAAGACAGAGCGTAATGATCCGGCCTATTCCCAAAAAGCTGTTAAAGCAAATGCGTCAACTCCGGCAAAAAAAATTCCGCCGTTCTTACGGCCTGTTTGTTATTAGCGGTTTGCGCGCCGTGCAATTAGCTCTGGAATCGCCCATTCTTCGGCCCAAATATTTGTTGGTCGAAAAAGAGCAAACTTCCGTTTTAAATCGTTTACCGGCTTTTAAAGGGCAGGCCGTGTTCACGCTAAGCCCGGCGGAATTCAGTTACATGAGCGACGAAAAAACACCGCAGGGTATTGCCCTTGTGGCCGAGTTGCCCCGATCTTTGTCCTTACCCCCCCCTTTGCCTGAACGGATGATCTATTTGGAACGAATCGCCGATCCGGGTAATTTCGGCACCATTTTACGCACGGCCCTGTGGTTCGGCTGGCCGCTGGTTTTGCTCAGTCCGGGCTCTTTGGACCCGTACCAACCGAAAGCGGTACGGGCCAGCGCCGGTGCTATTGCCCGGCTGCGCATCATTGAAAATGTTTCCCGGCAAACTTTGGAAGATCTCAAAAATCAAAACGGCTATCGTCTTATCGGAACAAGCGTACATGAGGGCAAAGCCTTGCCCCAATTTACGCCCCGACCGAAAAGCAAATATGTCCTTGCTTTCGGTTCGGAGGCCCACGGTTTATCCCAAGATGTGTCCCGACTGTGTTCCGAGCATTTAACCATTCCCAAAACGGGCTATGGTGAATCCCTTAACCTGGCCATCGCCGTTTCGTTGTTTTTGTACCAATTTTCAATCTTAAATTCCAATACCCCATTTCGAGAAAGGTGAGGTAATGAATAAAAAGAAAGATTTCCCCGAACCGTTAGAAGCCTTAATGGTTGTGTTGCTTAGTTTTGTTTTTTTGATCGTGCTGGTTTTTTTGTATGGTGCATTGAGCGGGGCACAGGATCCGGTGGAAATGATGAATCGTGCGCGATTTATTTACATTTTCGGTGGCGTGCTCTTTTTTATCATTCCGTTAATTTATGCCATTATTAAGCACTACAATATTCGCAAGGTGTTTCGCTTAAATTCCGTGCCGCCGGCCATGCTGCTTATTGCTTTTGTTACGGGTCTGGCGCTCTCGGTCGTGGGGGATGAGCTGGATCGCCTGGTACAAATGATCATTCCCTCACCGGACTGGCTGACTCAGATGCTGCTTCCCCTAAAAGCGCAAAATCCCCTGGAATGGGTGGAAATCATTGCCGGAGCGGTTGTCATTGCCGCTTTTTCGGAAGAATTTTTATTTCGGGGCTTCCTGCAAACGGCATTGGAAAACAAAGGGGATGTGACCCGTGCCGTCTTACTCACCTCTATTGCCTGGACTCTGGTACACCAAAATCCCTATTGGGCCATTCAGATTTTTATTGTGGGGATTATCATCGGTTTTGTAGCCTGGCGGGGGAATTCCATTTGGCCTTCGATGATCGTGCACGGCACGTACAATTTAATCGGGGTAATCTTTATTAATATCGATGCCAGCAGCCCGTTTGTTCAGCGCTACGAATGGCATGGCCATGTGCACCCGGTTTGGGTGTTGGCGGCATTGGGCCTTTTGGTTTATTGTATTAAATTAATGAATCGAATTTATCGGCATTAGCGGCAACCGCTCTCTGTCGATCGCGTTCCGCAAACAGCTTTTCCAGTACTTTTTCCGCTTCAATAACATCCATGGCGTGGGCATTGTGCAGGGAATCCCAAACGGCCTGGGCACTCACCCCTTCGGCTTGGGCCACTCGCTCGTAGGTTCCGAATTCTTTGTATTTCCAATAGCGGTTGAAACTGATTTTGCTCCACTTTTTCTTGATGGCGAAGATTAGCAGATAAATGGTATTCACGGTCAAATCGAATGTGCGGTCGGTCGTATGGAACCAGACCACTCTTTTTTTCTGTTTGGCGATGTTCAATGCTTTCGAAGCGCGGTGAAAGGCCGGGCCGTCCATTTCGATGGTAATGCGGCTGCCCATTTTTTGAATGTTGCCATAGCCCACGCCGAAACGGACTTGCAGGGGA
Source organism: uncultured Caldithrix sp. (assembly GCA_964532875.1). Classification (GTDB taxonomy): domain Bacteria; phylum Calditrichota; class Calditrichia; order Calditrichales; family Calditrichaceae; genus Caldithrix. The sequence continues at coordinate 13,767 of CAZHIZ010000048.1, forward strand.
TACGTAAGCTGCTCGAATTTACAAATAATTTTATTCACATCGCTAAGACGCTTCAAAACGCCCTGAAATTCGTCACCTTTGGTAATCATGAAGGGCACATCAATCTCGTCGGCGTATTGTTCGTTGAGTTGTACTAAAGACGATTTGAGAAATAGCTGCCACTCGTAACGCTCCATACGGCGCATTTTTCGGGATGCTTTAATATCACCGTTGATGACAATTAACGGTTGCATGGGTTTATTGCCATTCAATTTGGTATTCCACGGACGTTTCGTCTTTTTCTTCGATCTTGGATTTTACATTTTGGGCTCCGCACTTACGCAGACCTTCTTCCAAGAAGCCCAACTCGCTCAAACGGGCCGTCTCCGGATAAGGCTGACCGTAATTAATACGTATTAAGTATTGATTGGGCTCAATTTCACTGACCAGCATTTCGCCCAATCCGATCAAATGGGGGCGTAACAAAGCCATCTGTTCGATGAAACCGCCCGGATTTTTTTCATCGATGTAAATTTGAAAATAGGTGGGCATCAGATGATGGGCGTTCCATTGCCCCAATTCCAGAAACTTTTGTATGTCATTGTTAAAATATTCTTTCAACAAAACTTTATCGATATCCTGCAACAGTTCTTCGGAATAATCTTTGGAAATGATAATGGGTTGAAATAAAGGACTATCTTTGTCCACATCGAGTTTGTCGAGAAACTCTTTTAAGCCGTCTTTCCCGTAATGATTTTCCACATAATGCAGACGCGTTAAAAGCACAATACCTTTAATACCACTCATACAATAGTCTCCTGAAATGATTATTGGATTGTCAAAATATTCGTTCCTAAAAACAACGGTTGAAGTTTCAACCGTTTCAACGGTTTTGCGAACGCTTTTTCACACGGCAATAAATAAAGAAAAATAGCCGAATCGTTTTAACGATTTTTTTTCGTAAAAGAACGCCAAATGCAAAAAATTTTCACTCTTTTTGACGAATGTAATCGCCAATTGTTTCAACAATTTGGGCGAAGTTATTTTTGTTCATCACGCCCTGACAAAAACCTTGAGGGCCTCCTGCTCTAATCTCTAAAGCCTCGGCCTTTTCTTTTAAAAATTGAATGGTATCGAAGACCTCGCTTCCCGGAGAAGCTATGAAAAACCGTCGATCGAATTGCAATACGGCCACCTTGCCGAATACTTTACTCACGGTCTTGGCAATTTCAGCCGCATCGTTTTGTTCGCCCTGCTCCAAACGGTGCACCACCAAAATACCATCACTTTCACGGGCTAACCGGGCACTCTCGAATTGTACAAAATAGCTACCGTAAAATTTGGACAATTTTTTCAGATAATGGATTTCTTCCTGCATTTGCGAAATCCGCTCATTAAATTGCAGATGGCCCGTATTTAATTTTTCACGCAACAAAAGATTTACCTGCTGCAATTCATCGAAATAGGCAAATGCCCGCTGCCCAATCACCGCTTCGATGCGCACATGTCCTCGAATGCGTTCGCAACCCAAAATTTTGATCATCCCTATTTCTGCCGTATTGCGCACGTGTATGCCCCCGCAAGCGGACACATCAACCCCTTTTATTTCCACAATGCGTAGCGTCTTCAAATCTTTTGGCGGACGTCGCAACCCCAAACGCTCCGCTTCTTCTTTAAGGACATAGCGAATATTAACCGGAATAGCTTCGGCGATGTAATCTTGCGCTTCATTCTCCACACGACGCAAAAAGGCGCTCTCCGGAAGCGCACCTTCCAATTCGATCAAAGTGTGATTTTCGCCCAAATGTACGGAAACGGTAGGATAGCCATGACGATGCAAAATTGCTGAAAGCAAGTGTTGCCCCGTATGTTGCTGCATTTGGTAATAGCGATAGGCCCAATCCAATTCCAACACAACCTCGGAACCTTCCCGGGTGGATTCTTGCCCCGCAGCAACTTTGTGCCAGATATTTCCATCTTTTTCCCGAGCTTCCAGCAAAGGGGTTCCGTTAATCAGGCCGCGGTCAGGAAGCTGGCCGCCCCCGCCCGGGTAAAATAGCGTTCGATCCGGCAACAACCAGAAGTGCCCCTTTTGCTCCCGCACATCCACAATGCGAGCGCTTATTTTTTTTGTGTAAGCATCGGAATAAAAGATTTTTTCCGTCATTAAACATCAATCCCTGGAAAAAATAAATAAGATTATCGCTCGGCCCGAAACCTGTTTCTACACCCGAAAACGATTTCCCCGCCCAATAAATTTCAACTCGATTCCAATGACGACAGGTGTTTTTTTAAAGCGTAAAATACGGCTTGAAATCAAACGTAAAATCTTTCGGGGAATATTCACCTGTTCTCTTATTTAATGTGTACTCCGCCTTAATTTCTCCTTTTTCAATATGTCGTAAAGCATCCACAAACGCATCTACATCTTCTTTACTGTTGTACATCCCAAAACTCATGCGTATGGCTCCCGGAATTCCACTCCGGTCGTGATTTAGAACGCGCTGTTGTAATGCCTTGTCTTCTTCCGGTGAAATGTGCAACAATTTTTTAAGGTAAGGATGCGCACAAAAGCAGCCGTTGCGTACACCGATGGCATATTCGTAATTTAAAACCGAGGCCACAAAGGCATGCGACAATCCGTCCACATTTAAACTGATCACACCCAAACGGTTCTCAACATCCTGCGCATCTTCCGGGCCGTACACGGTAATTCCCGAAAGTTCGTGTAACTTCTGCAAAGCATAAGTAGTCAATTCCATTTCGTGACGAGCAATGGCTTCCATCCCTATTTCGTCCAAAACCAGTAGCGCCTTGGCCATGGCTAAGGCTCCTACCACATTCGGCGTTCCGGCTTCTTCCTTCTCCGGGGGTTCCGCCCAATAGATGTAATCTTTGTCCACCAGTTCAATCGTTCCCCCGCCAACATGATCCGGTTCTCCTTCCATAAACGCCGTTTTATCGGCAATCAAAGCGCCTTGGCCGAAAGGAGCGTAAAATTTATGGGCGGACATAATCAAAAAATCGATGTGTTCCGGATCGCCCTGCGGCCGCATATCAATATCGCGATGCGGAGTTAACTGTGCACCGTCTACCAGAATAAGGGCGCCGTACGAATGCACTAATCGGGCAATTTCGTGAATGGGGTTAATCAGCCCCGTTACATTCGAAGCACCGGTCACGGCTACCAATTTAACTTTTCCCTGCCACTGCTTTAATTTCTTCTCCAGATCATCTAATTCCAACAAACCGTGCTCGTCTGTATCTACAAAAACAACTTTTTGATTTTTACGCCAGGGTAAATCGTTGGAATGATGCTCCATTAAAGTCGTAATCACTACTTCATCTTCTTTGGTCTGCAGACGACGCGCCACCTTATTAATCATCTCCGTCGTATTCTTGCCATAAATGACCACATGCTCGTCATCTTCAATATGACAATGTTTCAAAATGATATCACGAGTTTGCTCGAAAATAAAAGTGCTTAATTGCGATTTAAACCCCGTACCCCGATGAATACTTGAATACCAGGGCATAAACTGGTTGATTGAATCCAAAACCGGCTGCAATGTCGGCGTACTGGCCGCATTATCCAAATTGATGTAGCGTTTCAAAACCCCGCCGAACGTCGGCACCTGGCGATCATATCCCACGATAAATTCTTTAACGTTTTCGATGTTAATGGATGGTGTGCTCATGTGCTCTCCTTACTACCAAAAGGCTTAAATGGTCTTTTGTATTTCCGGCTTTTGCCATACTCTAAGGCAAAAATTTTATTGAAATCTTCTTCACCGTCAAAACCCGCTTTGCACTTGATGATTTCCTCTAAAAAACGTTAGATAAATATCCGCTTAAAAATTTCTTTGGTCCGTGATCATTTCGATGACAGGTCATCAAAGACTCTCTTACTACGCCGAAGGCTCCGTTTTAAAATGCTTTTTCAAATAATCCTGATGCCGATCGATCTGTTTCAAAATGTTGTAGGCCAGTTTTAAAGCATTTAATCCGTCATCAATACCCACAGCCGGTTCCAATCCGTTCTTGACCGCGTCGATAAAACTGATTAATTCTTCTTTCATTGGATTGACATTATCCCGATGTAAGCGATTATATTTAATATCCTTTTTAAGGGCACCTGCATCAATCTGTCCTAAGGACAAAGCAAGCGTACCGTTTTCAAACAACGAATGCCCTTCGTTTTCCAGATAAAAAATATCGGCAATACCGTCATTAAAATCCATGGAAATATAAGCATCCTTTTGGAAAATACGCATCTTGCGCATTTTCTTGGCCGAAATTCTGCTGGCCGTTAAGTTGGCTACACAACCGTTTTCAAATTCGATTCGGGCGTTGGCAATATCAATCGTATCGGAAACAACCCCCACTCCGTTGGCTAAAATGCGGGTTGGAGTGCTTTTAATAAAATGCAATATCAAATCGATATCATGTATCATCAAATCCAAAACAACCGCCACATCTGTCCCCCGCGGATTAAACATGGCCAGGCGGTGAGCTTCGATAAAAATCGGTTGAATGGGCACATCCGTTAAGGATAAAATTGCCGGATTAAAGCGTTCGACATGCCCGACTTGAATCGTCAATTGTTTCTCCTGGGCCAATTGTTTCAATTCTTCCGCCTGCACAATTTTTTCCGTTACGGGTTTTTCAATGAAGACATGTTTACCCTGATTCAGCGCTTCTTTGGCCACTTGAAAATGCACGGTTGTCGGGGTGACAACGTTCACCGCATCCACTTGCGGCCAAAGTTCGTCAAGCGAATGAAAGGCTTTTACTCCCAACTCGCGCGCAATTTTTTGTGCCTTTTCCTGATCAATATCGTACACACCCACCAATCCGGCTTCAGGAACTTCTTTGTATAATTTGGCCTGAATACTTCCCAAATGTCCAACACCGATAACCCCTACACGTATATGTTCAAATTCCATTTTGCCTCTACTCTCTATTTTTTTACCGTTACCAAACTAAACTCCCCGTTTCCGTTTTTATCGACAAATAAAAATCGTAAGCTATCGCCATATACCCAAACCTGATATGGCCTGGTATCCGTGGCATAGCGATGATCATCGATTTTCGTCGGCTTGCCGTATAAAATGTAAATCCGCCCTTGATCCGTTTCCCAACCTTCGCGATGCCGGGTAGAAAACCGCCGATTGGCTTCGGCCACACGACGGAAAAACTCGGCCATCAATTCATTGTAAACCGTTCCGGGCGTTGGATCACGTTTTTTCCAATATGCTTTAAACCACTTTCTTAATTGATCGTAACTTAAATGCTTAACACGCTTGTATGTCTTTTTGTCCAAAAGATATTGCATGGGTCGAATTGCCAAATCATATCGATAGAGGTAGGTCGGTTTGGCAAACCAGACCACGCTAAATTTCTTTTCTTTTTTCCATTTGCCGTTAGTTATGCGCAACAAATACTTTCCTTCGTCTAAGGAATCATAAGGCATAGGGAAACACAAGCTGAAAATTCCATTAGTTCCGCCGATCTCCATAAATTGTTGATAAATCAATTTCTCACCGACTTCAGTATCGTTTAAATAAATGCGCACATTAAAATTCAACTTTCTGGCTTTTGTATTTTTAGCACGCAAAAAAGCCCAGGAGGGCTTACTGAATTTCAGTATTTCTCCGCTCCCGCCCAAACGAATGGAATCACCGGAACAGGTGTCACGCAAAAAAGCAATTTCCGTAAAAGCGGGATCCGCCTCTTTGTCGATCGAAAATTTTTTCTTAAATCGGGTCACCTGCCCGGAAACCAAATCCCGAATCTCAAGAAAGAATTGAAACGTTCCGCTGTGTGGTCCGTCCCAATCCCGATTAAATACGGGCAAGCGATACATTCTGTATTGATAGTCGGTTTTGGAATTGGTCTCTTTGAACTTTTCGAGATATGCCCGTTCGTCCCAGGTATTTTGGGTGACCAATTTCTTCCGGTGCCGAATGGCTAATGTGACACGAAACCGACTTTCATAGCCGCTATCTTTTTTTTCGAATTGCAATTTATCGTTTTGGATGTTCACCGCAATTAACAAAACCGGCTTCCAATCCCGCGTTCGATAGACGAATAATTGGTAGGTAACGGGCGGTTCCCGATCCACTTTAAAACCGTAGCGTGTCTTTCGATGTAAAATGGGCATCGGCAATTGAGCTTGCGCCACAACCGTTCCGATCAGCAGCCAAAAAACAATTCGTTTAAGCATATCCGTTTTCCCTTTTAAATTAAGAATTTAAAGGCTCTTAATTTGCAAATCAAGTCATCGCCCCGAAATCACCTATTTTGTGAACCGATGAATGATCCGATCTATTTTATTATTCTGTAAACCATCTTGCTGGGAACACCCCTAAAATGTTGTACCGAATGCCCTTTTGGCTTAAGTTTGCTTTTTACAGTGCAAAAGGTTTTAAAGGATTGGCATGCATTCGAAATACAGTTTGCTTTTTCTTTTTGTTTCCCTTACGATCTTCTCATTACATTCCGCAGCAGCAGTTACACCGGAAATAAAAAACACCAAACCTGTTTATCTTACCGGAATTGATTATTCTTTTACTCTCACTTCCATGCCTGCGGACACAACACTGCGTTTTTATCTGATACCCGTTTCGAATCCCGTAGAAAAACGTGCGCTTCCCGTCCAAATAAGTGTAAAACCAAAAGGCTTTCGGCTCAATGACGTACGCTTTCCTCGGGCCGGATCCTACCTGATTTCCGCACCGCAACTTCATTTTAAGGCTCGTTTTAAGGTCATTCCGGGTTGGTTAAGTTTGTTACCACCCTTAATTGCCATTTTGTTTGCTTTGCTTTTTCGTCAGGTCATCTTGGCTTTGTTTGGCGGCATCTGGCTGGGAAGCACTTTTATTTTCAATTACAATCCTTTCAGCGGATTCTTATTTTCGTTGACCAAATACATCGGCCTGGCACCGGCCAACCCGGAACGGATGGCTATTTTAATGTTTAGTCTGGCCCTGGGCGGTATGGTCGGGGTTATTTCCAAATCGGGCGGAACTCAGGGTATCGTGATGCGCCTTAAACAATATGCTTCGGATCGCAGACGCGGCCAACTGGCCACCTGGCTTATGGGCGTATTGATCTTTTTCGATGATTATGCCAATACCCTGATCGTGGGCAATACCATGCGTCCCCTTACGGATAAGCTGCGTATCAGTCGTGAAAAGTTGTCGTATTTGGTAGATTCCACCGCCGCCCCTGTTGCCAATATCGCCATTATCTCTACTTGGATCGGTTACCAGCTTAGTTTGATGAACGATTCGTTTAAAACTCTGGGATTGCATCAAAATGCTTACATTACTTTTTTCAAAACCATTCCTTTTAATTTTTACCCCTTATTCACATTGGCTTTCGGATTGATAGTAGCCTTAACCGGCCGCGATTTATTTTCCATGTACAAGGCCGAAAAACGCGCTTTTACCAAAGGGAATGTCCTGCGTAAAGATGCCGTTCCCCTGGCCGATCTGGATAATAGCGAACTTAAACCGGCTCCCGACATCCCTTTACGCTGGTACAATGCTTTCATTCCCATTAGTACGGTTATTTTGGTTACATTACTTGGCCTGTGGTTCACGGGATATTCCAATGCTCAAAACGCAGGGCTGCTTAATGCTTCCTTAAGTCGCATTCAATTTATCAGTACGGTTATCGGGCAGGCCGATTCATTTGCCGTTTTGATGTGGGCTTCCTTTTTAGGCGGCATCGTAGCAATCGTTTTGGCCCTCAGGCAAAAACTGCTTTCTTTAAATCAGGCCTTGATGGCCTGGATCGGTGGTGTGAAAGCCATGGTTATTGCCGCTATTATTTTGACTTTGGCCTGGGCCATCGGTAATATTTGCACGGACTTACAAACAGCGGAATATGTGATCGCCTTAACCCGTAATCTCCTCTCCCCTCATCTAATACCCGTCGTTTCTTTTTTAATAGCCGGATTAATCTCACTCTCCACAGGAACCTCATGGGGCACCATGGCCATTTTACTGCCCATCGTTATCCCCATGGGTTACCAACTTCCGCGTCTTGATCCCACCATCAGCGTGTCGCTTCAAAATACTATCTTTTTGGCCTCCATTGCTTCTGTTTTGGCCGGTGCCACTTTCGGCGATCATTGTTCACCCATTTCCGATACCACCATCATGTCGTCCATGGCTTCCGGTGCGGATCATGTGGATCATGTACGCACCCAATTGCCTTATGCCTTCATTGCGGCTGGAGTGAGTGTATTCATCGGTTACCTTTTTGTCGGCTTCAGCGTTAGTCCGTGGATCGCCTTAGTCACCGGTTTTACGGTTCTATTTGTCATCATCCGTTTCGGCGGGAAACGGGTGGAAGACTA
>CAZHIZ010000049.1:0-22066 GCA_964532875.1 uncultured Caldithrix sp.
AAAAATCTGCGCGAGAATAAAATCAGTGCTAATTTGTGCCGACTTGTCCCGCATTTGACGGATCGAAGATCCGGCTTCTGACGGATTGTAAATCCGGCTTCTGACGGAGCAGTGAGGAATAGGTGAATGGTTGAATCGTTGAATGGTTAAATAGGTTTTGATCTGTGGTTAGTGGTCCGTTAAAATAAGCCACGAATGCACGAATGATGGCAAATGATTTCTTTAGAAAAAAAATCTGCGCGAGAATAAAATCAGTGCTTATCTGTGCCGACTTGTCCGGCTATTGACGGAGCAGTGGCCTAAAAATTGGATGCAGATTCGGCACCGTAATTGACACCCGTTTCGCAATTATGTCTCACAAAGGGGAGGACGATTCTCATGCCTCCTTTAACCAACCGTGAGCGCCGTTCTTTGCTGATGGTTGCCTTTGTCATTTTATTAAGCGCCCTGGTGCAATGGATGCGCCCGCACATCACGCAAACAAAGCAGTTCGATTACACCCTGCAAGACAGCCTGTTCAAAGCGCTTTCGGTCGATACGGCTAATGCAGATGTCCGTGTAAAAGAACCGTTTTCTGCCGGCCCACGTAGCAAATCTCCAAAACAAAAAAGGCATAAAACAAAGAAAAAAATCCTTACCCCGAAAAGCATCAATCCCAACACAGCCTCGGCAAAAGAATTGGAGTTACTGCCCCACATCGGCCCCAAAACCGCTCAGGCCATTGTTCGCTATCGTCAGGAACACGGGCCCTTTAAAAGCATTGATGAGCTGGACAATGTAAAACGCATCGGGCCCAAAACCATCGAGCGGATACGTCCGTTTTTGATTTTGTCCGGCCAACATTCACAGGCAGATTCATCCCGCAAAGGGAAATGAATTTAACATTCCGCCTTGAATAAAATGCGCTCGGCGACCCATTGCGCCTTTTCTTTTCCTTGCAATTCTTCGATTAAAGCCAGACCAAAGGCCAAAGCCGTACCCACGCCGCGGCTGGTAATTACCGGGCCGTCTTTAACAACGGGTTGCTCCAAATACGTGCTGTCCTTAAAAACTTCCTTTTCCGAGGGGTAGCTGGTCAATCGCAAGCCGGAGGTAATACCCGCGCGGTGCAGAACCGTCGGTGCGGCGCAAATGGCGGCCAGTTTTTGCCCTTGATCAAATCGTTTCCGGATCCATTGCAATAGTCGTTCGTCAGCTTTTAAATTATTCGTACCGGGTTGCCCGCCCGGCAAAACCAAAATATCAAAAACGCGGTGATCCACCCGATCCAGAACCGTATCCGGAATTACGGTGATGGCATGAGAACCCGTAACGGGGCCCTGTGCCAAACCGGCGACAGTTACATCGATATCCCCACGTCGCAAAATATCGATGATGCTGACGGCTTCGATTTCTTCGAATCCCGGTGCTAACACAACTAAAGCTTTGGGCATGGCAAAACCTCCTAACCTTTTTTTGCGCTAATTTAATCAATTGTCCGGTAAAAAGAAACGGAGCTCTTGTTAAGCCGGGACTTTTGCTTCCTAAAGCTGGAATGATTATCTTAAATTCACTGGCAAAAAATGGAAAAATTGGATAATGGAGTCGATGAAAGCCTATTTTATTTCGGATTTACATCTGGGTGCACGGGAAATTGAGAATCCAGAGAAACAGGAGAAATTAATACTTGATTTTTTAACGGCTATTGAAAACAAGGCCAGTCATCTGTTTATTGTGGGTGATTTTTTTGATTTCTGGTACGAATATCGCACGGTCATTCCCAAACAATATTTCCCGATTCTTTGTCTTCTGCAGCGTTTTCGGCAAAAAGGCATTGAAATGCATTATTTGGCCGGAAACCACGATTTTGCTCTCGGAGAATTTTTCGATCGCTATTTAAACATACACACCCACAGCGATACCTGGTCGTGCGAATTAAACGGCAAAAAATTTTTTCTATTCCATGGAGACGGCATTGAGAAGGGAGATCGGGGGTACCGTATTTTGAAACGCATTCTGCGCAATCGAACCAATCAAAAATTGTTTCGTCTCATTCATCCCGATTTCGGCATCCGTCTGGCAAAGCTGGTTTCGGGAACCAGTCGCAAATATAACACAATCGATCATGAAAAACGCGAGGAGACGGACTATTTTGCCTTTGCCGAAACCCGCTTTGCCGAAGGTTATGATTATGTCATCATGGGGCATCGCCACAATCCCTTGGTTTATGAAAAAGAGGGTAAAAAATACGTCAATTTAGGCGATTGGATTTATCATTTCAGCTATGCCGTGTTTGATGGACGGGACCTGCAATTAAAACGCTGGGGGCGCAACTAACCGGTTAAAAATAAGGCTCTAAGTATATTTTCCAAAATTGTTCCATTTTTTTATCGATCCGTATAATTATATAAATCATATAGTTAATGCCAAGTTTTTAATTTGAGCCTTTAAAAAAACCCCTATTTTTTTTTGATAATTAAAATATTTTTGGTTAAAATAATATTAAAGAAATGTTAAAGATATTTTTGGTTAGTTCATGAAATTCACAAACCACTATTCCCCATTTTCCTATCTTAATTATTCAGGAGAACTCAACCATGGGTAAAATACGTTTTTTCCTTTTTATTTTAATGATTGTATTCGCTACTTCCATTGTATATGCGGGGACAACCGGTAAAATATCGGGTCGTGTTACCGATGCCAAAACCGGCGAACCGTTGGCCGGTGTTAATGTGGTTCTCAAGGGGACCATGCAAGGGGCGGCTACGGATATCGACGGCTACTATTTTATCATTAACGTAAAGCCCGGTGTTTACACTCTTGAATTCAGTTATGTCGGCTACAAGCCACTCAAAATTAAAAATGTGCGGGTTCAGGTAGATTTAACCACGACGATCAACGCCAAAATGGAGAGCGCTGCTCTTACGGCTGAAGAGGTTGTGGTAGTCGCGCAGCGCCCGGTTATTCAGAAAGACGTGGCGGCCAGCCAAAAGAACATTTCGGCCAAAGAAGTAAAAGCCCTGCCGGTAACCAGCATTGGTCAGGTGGTCGGTTTGCAGCCGGGTGTTACTTCCGATTTCCGCATTCGTGGTAGTTCATCTAATCAAACATTGTTCATGGTGGATGGAATTCCTTTGCGGGATAACCGTAATAACGAACCGATCACAACCATTCCCTTGAGCGCATTGGAAGAAGTTTCGGTGCAAGCCGGCGGTTTGGGCGCCGAATATGACAACGTGCGGGCCGGTGTGATTAATATTGTAACCAAAGAAGGATCGATCAATAAATATTCGGGAACAATCACGGTTAAATATCATCCCCCGACTCCCAAACATTTCGGAATTTCTCCTTACGATCCCAATGCCTATTGGTTGCGTCCTTATTTAGATCCGGCGGTAGCCTGGACAGGAACCAAGAACGGCGCCTGGGATGAATATGTACGGCGTCAATATCCTGATTTTAACGGTTGGATCTCTGTGAGCCAACGCACGCTCCATGATGACGATCCGAGCAATGATTTAACGCCGGAGGCCGCGCAGCGTTTGTTCCGTTGGCAGCATCGTAAAAGAGGGGATATCGATTTGCCGGACTACGACATTGATGCCGGGTTTGGCGGTCCGGTGCCGGCTGTTGCCAAAAAGTTGGGTAATCTGCGCTTCTTTGTAGCCTTTAAAAAAGACCAGAACGAATATCTTTACAAAATGACGACTCCGGGTCTGGTTACTCAGAGTTTTCTGGGGCGGTTAACCAGTAATCCCCGACCTTCCATGAAATTAACCTTTATGACCTTTATCAGCCATACCGAGGGTACTGCCGCTTCCCGTTCCGGGGGAACCGGGGTATTTTCTTCTACTAGCGGTGTGGCCAGCGCGGTGAATCGTGTTGGATTCACAGCCCCGTGGCGTTTGTACACCAGTATCTATTTTTCCAAGGCATTGCGGGATGCCAAAGTGTATTCTTTGAAATTGACGAACGCCATCAGTCCCAAAACGTTTTGGGTGGCCAAATTGTTCACCAGTATTCGTGATTACAAAACAGGCCCCGACCGCTATCGCGATCACACTAAAAAATATCGCATTTTCGATGACTATTATGCGGACGAAGCACCGGAAGGCTATGAGCCCAAGGCCGTTTTTTCCGTTGATGGAAGTTTGGGCATGGGCGGTGCCGTCAGTGTAGGTCGCGATACGAGTACCATTAAGACCTATCAGGGGTCGTTTGACATCACCAGCCAAATCAACCGGCATCATCAAATCAAAGCCGGTATTAAAATGGCTTTGGAAGATTACAATATGGGCTTTGGCATGGTGAACTACTTTTTGCCGGAAGGTAATACCTGGACAACGATTAAGCAAAAACCGATTCGCGGTTCCGCTTATGTGCAGGATAAGTTGGAATTTCAGGGCTTGATAGCCAATATCGGTTTGATTATGGATTATTACAGTTTAAACGGCAAATGGTACGACGTTTCTCCTTACGATCGCAATTTCTTTTCCGAAAATTACACACCGGATATGGAAGGCAAATACAAGGTTAAAAAAGTGGCACCGAAAATCAATTTCAGCCCCCGCGTGTCCATATCCCATCCGATCGGAGAACATGCCAAGCTATTTTTTAACTATGGGCATTATCGTGAAATGCCCACTTCCGAACGCCTGTTCCGGGTGCAACGGAATATCCGCCATCAGGTCGATCGCATTGGAGATCCGACCATCCCGCTCACATCTACGGTTTCTTACGAATTGGGTTATGATCAGGCCTTGATGAATTCCGTCCTCATTCGTTTGGCCGGTTACTACAAAGATGTTAAAAACGAAGAATTCTGGGTACGTTACATCAGTTACGACGGTAAAGTGAATTATTTCAAGATCACCAGCAACGCATACGAAGATATCCGCGGATTTGAATTCGATATTACCAAAAATCGGGGCAAATGGCTGACCGGTGATTTTAACTATGAATATCGCGTGGGGACTTCCGGATACTTCGGCGTGGCGCGTCACTATGAGAATCCCGCAGATCAGCGCGAATATGAACAACGCAATCCTTATCAAAGCAAACCACGTCCTCGTCCGCGTATTAAATCCTATATCGATTTGCATACGCCCATAAACTTCGGGCCGAAGATCGGTGATCAAAATCCTTTGGCGGATTGGCATTTTATGCTGTTAAACTATTGGACGTCCGGTTATTGGGATACGTGGAATCCGAATAATATTCCTGGTATTAAATACAATATTCAGTGGAAAGATTATTACAATGTGGATTTGCGTATTGCCAAGACATTCCGCTTCAAAAATTTTGATGTTAAATTCTTCGCCGATATTACCAATGCTTTTAATTTGAAGCATTTCTCCGGCCTTTCATTTTCCGATATTTACGATTATCAGTATTACATGAAATCCTTGCATCTGCCGGAAAAGATCACGAGGAATCTGGGGTATGGCAATATTCCTGGTCATGACAAGCCCGGCGACTATCGGCCGACCGGAGTAGCCTATCAGCCGATGGAATGGATTCGCGATATCAATGTTGTGCAGGATCCCAATCCCAGGGTGATTTATTATGATGCCACGACGCAAAAATATTATCAGGCCGATCCGAATGGCGGTTGGATGATCGTGAACGGGTCGCGATTGAAAAAGATTTTAGACAATAAGGCTTATATCGATATGCCGAATCAATCGTATTTTACGTTCTTGAACCCGAGACATATTTTTGTGGGGTTGACTTTTTCTTACAAATTTTAAATGATGATAAAGTGAGAAAGATAAGGGATGGATATGAGACGTTCTAAAATAATTTTAGAGATGGCCGGCAAAAATATTACAATAGCAATGATGATTTTCGTGATGGTATTGCCCGCCTTAGCCGGAGAAATCCAGTGGCTGGCGGTCGGGGATTTACACGATTGGTTCCATAGTGCCGGTTGTGAAATTGAAGTCGGGCGTCGCCATTTGGTTTCCGATCAGCAAGACGGTTTGCGTTGGCCCGCCCAGTTTCGCTATCAAGACGTAAAGGCTGCTAAGGCTTTGTGGATTGGTTGTAGGAATTTTGATGACCCTGTGGCTGGGAAAACATACAATTACAAGGTGGTGCATGTCGGCCCGCGCGTATTGGATGAAAACAATGAATTCATGACCGAAACGTTCGAACTGTGGGGGCGGCAAGATCATCCTTTGGTTTATGTGGATGGATTGCCCGCTTCAAAATTAACCTATATGGAAACGGTGGATAAGGTCGATCCGGATCTGCCTGCTGATCGTATTTTGTACAATGTGGTGCACACCTCAATGGGTATCAAAATGACCCGCAAAGTGTATGCTTTTATTAATAAAAACCACAGTAATTATTTTATTTACGATTTTGTGTTCAAAAACGACGGCATTATTGATTTAAAAGGAACTAAAAAAGAACAGACATTGCAAGATGTGGTTTTCTTCTGGCAATATCGTTATGCTCCCACTCGTGAAGCCTGTTCTTATGGATACAACTGGATGCCCCAATCGGCCACATGGGGCCACAGTACAATGAATGATGTAATTTATACGGATCCGGCAACGGGTGGGCCTTTCAGGGCTTTGATTTCCTGGCTGGGTAAACATTCCAAATGGAGTGGCCCGGGAGACAACATCGGGGCTCCGGATTATTTGTTGGACGGACATTTGGGTGCGGCGCAGTTTGTTGGGGTACTGGATTTACATGCCGATAAAAGCGCCAAAGATCATTCGGATGACCCCGCACAGCCGACCACGACCAAAGAAGTGGGTTCGGATGATCCGTGGGAATCGAACAACAGCCAATACAACGCCGGCCAAATGGCTCAGGAATATCAGGTAATGACGGCCGGCCGGCCTGCGCTTTCGCATGCTGCGCGGGTAGGCAATGGTTTTGCCGATTTGTACGGAGGAACTTCCGGCGGGTTTTCTCAGGCCCAGGGGTTTGGACCTTACACCATGGAACCAGGCGATAGTATTCATATTGTTTACGTGGAAGCCGTTGCCGGGCTAAGCCGTGAAAAATGTTATGAAATCGGTGCCAAATGGTTGGCCGATCCTAAAAACTATAATGAGACCAAAGATCAATGGGTTATGACCGGCCGCGATTCATTGATTAAAACTTTTAAGCGGGCCAAAGCCAATTACGAATCCGGTTTTGATATTGCCGAAGCACCGCCTGCTCCCGAACAATTTAATGTGCGTTCCGGCGGTGATCGTATTTTCCTTGAATGGGCCGATAATGCCGACGGTTGGGTAGGCAAGAACAAAGGTAATAAGATGGTTGGCTATCGGGTGTATCGGGCCATCCATAAACCGGATACGACTTATGAAAAGATTTTTGAATGCGGGCCCGGCACGGCGCATCCGGAAGTGGTGCATGAATTTCAGGATAAGACGGCACGTCGCGGATTTAATTATTACTACTACGTGACAACCTTTGATGACGGCAGTAGTGAAGACGGTGTGTTGGAAAGTAGTAAGTTTTTTACCATGACAACCGAACCGGCTTTCTTGCGTCGTCCTGCTGGCAGGCGATTGTCCGATATCCGCATCGTTCCCAATCCTTACAATATTCGAGCCAGAGATTGGCAATTCGGAATTAGTGCTCCGGATCGTATTTTGTTTGTCAATTTGCCACCATTTTGTGATATCAAAATTTACACGGAACGGGGTGATTTGATAAAGACCATTCATCATACGGACGGAAGCGGTGATGAAACCTGGAACTCGATCACCCAATCGCGCCAGGTTATTGTAAGTGGCGTGTATTTGGTCTATTTTAAAGTAACGCAGGATTACGTCGATGACGCAACCGGTCAGGTGATCTTTAAAAAAGGTGAATCCATAATTAAGAAATTAGCAATTATTCGCTGAGAATAATGTTCAAATTAAAGTAATGGAGATATTCAATGTGGGTTAAAAGAACATCAATCCGTTTTTTGGCAATTCTTTTTCTAATAAGTGCCGTTTATTTTTCCGGATGCGATATTTATAAGTCGGAAGAAAGTCATATTTCGGGTATTGATAAAACGGTTTGTGAACAGTTCTCGGATTCGGTATTTACTCCGGTACGTAGTGCTTTATTGACCGATTATTATGCGGATGCCTATGATGCGCAGCTTACTTCGATGATGCCGGGGTTTGTGGATTCGCTGCTGAAGGATAGTGTTTTCGTTGAGCAGAATACAGAAAAAGCCTATGAGCTAACTCTGGGCGGAAACGATACCACATATCTGGCTGTTAAAAACGCCGCCGGAACACTCACCCTTTTTGCTACGGATATCGTACAAGTGAATCTTTTGAAACAAGACGGCAAATCCGTGAAATTAGCCGACGATAAAATGCCGCTTTCCACTATTTCCGGTTGTACGGAACTGACCAAGGGCGGCGTGATTGAACCGATTATTAAACTACGCTTGGCTTATGATCTTGATACTCAGGGTAACTATTTGATTCAAATGATTAAAGTAGAGCAAACAAAGTCAAGCACATTTAAATTGAGTTTACAGTAATTAAAATTTTCATCCCAGAAATTTTTTGTTGGAGGGATAATAAATGAACATTATGCGGAAGAAACTTTTGTTTTTGGGGTTGATTTTTACGTTGACGATCGGCTTTGCCAACGCTCAGGTAAAATACGCTCAATCGGGCTTTCAGTTCCTGAGTGTAAATCAAAGCGCACGGGCAACAGCTATGGGCGGCGCCTTTACTACAATGGAAGGTACGCCTAATGTCCTGTTTTACAATCCGGCGGGAATGGCAAAGATGGATGCTCATTTCGGTGTTTCCGTCAATTATTTTAATTGGATTGCCGATATTAAACACATTTCCGCGGCTATTACCTATTCCCCGAGTAACGGGCAATACGGAGTGTTCGGATTAAGCGTGCAAAGTGTAGACTACGGTAAATTCGAAGGTACCGAAGTATGGCAAAATGCCCAGGGCTTTGTAGAAACGGGCGACTTTTATCCGACCGCCATTGCCGTAGGTGTGAGTTACGCCAGGGCGTTGACCAGTAAATTTGTTGTCGGCGGGCAAATAAAATTGGTCGGTCAGCAATTGGGTTCCAGCGCATTACCCTCCGGAGTCACCAAAAAGAATGTGGCCAATGCCGTGGCCTTTGATTTCGGTACAATTTATGCCACCGGTTTTAAGAGTTTGAAATTCGGTATGTCGGTACGCAATTTCAGTCAGGAAATAAAATACGAAGAAGAAGGCTTTCAGCTTCCGCTGACATTTCAGATCGGTATTTCCATGAATATCATGGATGTGATTGCTCCGGATTTAAAAATGCACAAAGTATTGGTTAGTATCGATGCCGCGCATCCTCGTGCCTTTAGAGAATACATCAATTTCGGTACCGAATATTGGTTTATGAATGCATTTGCTTTTCGATTTGGTTACATTACGGGGCATCATGAATACGATTACAGTTTGGGAATTGGCATACGAAAATTCGGCTTAAATATAAATTACGCCTTTCAACCGTTCGGCGTATTCGGTGCAATCAATCAATTTTCTTTAGTATTTAAAATATAATTACGAAATTTTAAAGGAGACCCGTAATGCCAAAGACATTGCTTAAGTTATCACTCCTATTCTTGTTATTTGCCTTAATATATTCCGGTTGTAAAAATGTGCCGGAAAATAAAATCTGGCCGGTCGATACGAGTAATGACAAAGCACAACCGGTAATAACCAAAGTTTATCCGGATCCGTCGTCAATGGATGAAGATTCGGTAGCTTTTGCTGCGGTAGGATATATTTATATTGAGGGTCAGGGATTCTCGTCCGTTCCGGAAGACAACCGTGTGTTTTTTAACGGAGAGCGCGGTGAAGTGATTTCGGCGAGTCCTACCAAGCTAAAAGTAAAAGTACCCAATGTCGTGGGCGATTCCATTAAGGTGCATGTCAGTGTTAAAGGTGCTTTGCTCTTTGCCAGATATAAGAATTTGGAATATTTCTTCCCCTTCCGTGCCAAATCCGTGGTTCGCAGTTACAAGGCGATTGATAAATTTATCGATGCTTCCGGCTTAGCCGTGGATAAAGACGACAATGTGTACATTTTAAACACGGATAAGAAGATTCTGAAATTAACCGATCCCGATAGTACTCTCCCGCAAGTTTACGGTACGAGTATCTTTATTACCACGCCGTGCATGCGTTTTGGCCCGGATGGCCGGCTTTATTTGACCCGTGGAACAAAATCGATTTATGCCGTTCCTGTTGGTGGCGGTAAAGCCAAACGTTGGGTTTCGGCAAATTCTTACGTCTCGTTTTTGGATTTCGATGAAAACCAGAATCTTTATGCAGGTGGTAAAGGCGGCGAAATCGATGTTATTCATCAAGATAAATCCAAATTTGCTGCAGCTCAATATCCAGATTATTACATTACTTCTCTGCGCGTGTACAATGGTTATGTCTATGTTGCTGCCGAATACCGCGGTCAGGACAGTACGCAAATTTTAGATGGCATCTGGAAAAATAAAATATTGAATGCCAACGGCGAATTGGGTGCCAATGAATTAGTTATCGATTGGGCCAAATTTGTGGGCAAAGACGGCCCGAAAATTCTTGCCATTACCTTTGATGAAGACGGAGAAATGTACATTGGGCTGGATAAGGATAATGCCATTTATTTGTTGAATAAAAAAGAATATTTTTATCCGGAAGTTTTAACACCGCCGGCTACTTTGTTAACCTGGGGTAACGGGCGCTATCTGTACATTAACAAACACGCCGAAATTCCGGAAGACCGGCAGATATTACGTGTCGAATTGAGTAAAAAAGGTGCAATATATTATGGAAGGCAATAAAAAAAAAGAAAGGAGGGGTTGGAATTTAACTTAAGGTCAAAACACAGTTAATTTTAATGTTTAACTTATTTTATGGAGGTTAAGTATGAAGAAATTTTTTACCGCCGTTATGTTAGTAGCGCTTTTTGCCACGCTAACATTTGCCCAGGTCTGGAAATTTGACAGTGATTTTGCTGTCATGCCGCAGGCCCATGGTGTTGTGGTTACGCCGGATGGCAAAATCTGGACGGTATCCTATGCTCATCATGACACGTTGGTTACCGGTACGGATACCTTAATTACTCGTCCGATTTACATCTATAATGAAGACGGGACACTGGCCGAAACTTTGCGTATTATCGGTAACGACACGTTAACCAGCAAATGCCGCGGTTTGACCAAAGATCAAAACGGAAACATTATTTACACCCCGAACAATGAATTGTGGAAAATTAATTATCAAACCCATGAATTGATGGGTAAGTTCATTCCGGGTATCGATTATATCGGTGAGCCGGGTGTGGATGATGCCGGTTATATTTATGTTGCCGGTATTTTGGGCGGACATCCGCTCTATATCGTTGATGAAGACATGAACCTGTTCGGTTATGTCACAGATACGCTTTACGGTATTCAACGCGGTGTTGTCGTAAGTGGCGACGGTAACAATGTTTATGTTGGGAAAATTTACAGCGGCAATAACGGAATTCAGCACTTCAAGAGTATTGATGGCGCCGGTGCCGAATCGGAAGCTTTTGTAGCTGCCGATACTTTCGGGACGGTTATCGAATATACTAATAGTGGTGATACTTTAGTCCACAAAATGTGGGGCCAATGCCTGGATTGGGATAACAATGGCTTGTTGTGGGTCGGTACCTATTGGAATGTAGATAGCATTTCTTTTACCGGTTGGTATGCTTTGGATTCTACTCAAAACTGGGCCGTTGTGGATACCATCGGTCATCTTTTCTGCAAACCCGGCGAAGGCTGGATAGGGTCGCCCGAAGGCGTAGGTGCCTATTATGCTCCGCGCGGTATTGCTTTTTCCGCTGACGGCAAAACGGCTTACACGGCAGACTTTGACGGCGGATTGATTAAAAAATGGACTAATCCGAATCCTAAAGGTCCTGGTAGCGCTATTATCCCGCTTTCCGACTTAGTGGTTACCTCCATTGACGAAGGCGGACAAAGAAACATCGTTGTTAATTTCGATCTTAAACAAAATTATCCGAATCCCTTCAACCCGACTACGACCATTCCTTTTGATTTGAAGACAACCAAACATGTGGTACTGAAGGTTTTTGATATGAATGGACGTCTAATTTCCACGTTGATCGATGCTCAATTGCGTCCTGGTCATCATGAATACAAATTTGACGGTTCCAAATTGGCTTCCGGTACGTACATTTATCAGTTGTTGGTTGACAAACAGATGGTTAACAAGAAGATGGTTCTGATTAAATAACAGGAACATAATTTTGGCCGACGAATAGAAATATTCGTCGGCCTTTTTTATATGTCTTTTTAATACCACTGTAATTAAATTTTGTATTCACAAAAGAAGAAAAAGAAAAATGAATGCATTGAAATATGCCTTGATGATTATTGCGTTTAGCGCATCCGTTTTGTTTGCAGGTACTACCGGTAAAATAGCTGGGGTTATCAGAGACAGCGAAACACATGAGCCACTTGTAGGGGCCAATGTAGTTATTGAAGGAACCACTTTGGGTGCTTCTACGGATGTTGATGGATTTTATACGATCATAAATGTGCCGCCCGGTACCTATACCCTTCGTGTAATTTACATCGGCTATAACGAAGCCATTATTGAAAATGTTAAAGTAGAAATTGATTTGACCACTCGAGTTGATGTGAATTTAAAAAGTAAAGTTCTCTCCAGTGAAGAAGTGGTTGTGGTTGCTCAACGACCAGTTGTACAAAAAGATATTGCCCACAGTCAAATCAGTCTGAAGGCAGAGAACATTCAGTCTTTGCCTGTGGCAACTGTTGTAGATGCCATCGGATTGCAAGCCGGTGTTGAAATTTCTACGCGTGGCCCTGTTATTCGCGGCAGTAGCCCTAATCAAGTGGTCTTCATGGTGGACGGCTTTTCTACAAATGATGAACGCTCCAATTACCCTGTAACCTCTCTTTCTATCGGTAATATTAAAGAAGTACAGGTGCAAACGGGTGGTTTTAATGCGGAATATGAACAGGCACGGGCCGGTGTTGTTAATGTGGTAACGGCCGAAGGTCAACGAGACCATTATTCAGGATATGTGACCTTGCGATATCATCCACCTGCACCAAAACATTTCGGTATTTCCGTTTATGATCCGGCTTCTTTCTTTAATCGTCCTTATTTAGATCCCGCCGTTATGTGGACCGGTACGGAAAACGGTAATTGGGATAGTTACACTAAAAATCAATATATTTCGTTTCAGGGTTGGGAGGCTGTTTCTCGAGCCACATTAACAGATAAAGATGATACGAATGACTTAACCCCTGAAGAGGCCGTGCGCTTATTCAGGTGGTATCATCGTAGGGACGGTGAAATAAAGAAACCAGACTATATTTTTGATGCGGGTTTTGGTGGGCCAGTGCCTTTTATCGGCAAAAAATTAGGCAACTTGCGCTTTTATCTTTCCCATTATCGCAATCAGGAAATGTTTATTTTCCCTTTGTCTCGGGATGCCTATCGCGAAAATAACACGCAAGTAAAATTTAATAGCGATCTTTCTCCCGCTATGAATTTAATGGTGATGGGAACTTACGGTGAGATTACTTCGGTCTCTCCTTATAATTGGACACCTCCCACCGGACGTGTTTTACGCGGGGTTGAAGAAGTGGCCATGTTGCCGAACAGTTCGCCTACCGGAATGGCTATCCCCTACATGCCCGGCTATTTCAGCCCGACATCCATCTATCGCGGTATGTTAAGTTTAAAGTTTACTCATACGATAAATAAACTCACTTTTTACGAAGTACGTGTGCAACATAAGTACAGTCACTATAAAACCTTTCAAACTCAGTTACGGGATACGACCAAAAAATATGAAATTTTCCCGAATTATTTTGTGGATGAAGCTCCTTACGGATATTGGGGCTATGCCAAAACAGGCATTGGCAACATGCATCTGGGCGGCTGGATGAATTTGGGTCGCGATAAAAGTAAAAATTCGACGACCATTTTTAAATTCGATTTAATGAGCCAGATTAATAAATGGAATCTGATAAAAACGGGTATCTCGTTTACCTCTAACGATTACAATATTTATTCCTATACGGACAATCCATCCATGTCCACCTGGCGGCGCACGATGATCTATCACGTTTTTCCATACCGCATTGGCCTTTATGCCCAGGACAAAATGGAATTTCAAGGTTTTATTGCCAATTTGGGTTTACGTGTCGATTATATGGATCCTAATTCCACGTTTTATGAATTGGATCCGTATAGCAAATATTACGGAGTTACTTACGGCAACAAATTGGAAGAAGTACCCAAAAAAAAGGCCAAAGCCAGCTTGGTTTTCAGCCCAAGACTGGCTATTTCGCATCCGATTACCGAGAATTCCAAATTATATTTTAATTACGGTCATTTTCGTTCTACACCGTTATCCTCCTATCGTTTCCGCTTGCAACGGGAGTATAACGGACAAATCACAAATATCGGTAATCCGAATATGGCTCCGGAAAAAACGATTGCCTACGAAGTAGGTTATGAGCATAGTTTATTTGATGCTTATTTAATACGTATCGCCGGTTATTACAAGGATATTAACTTACAACCCGGTTGGATTTATTATGAAGGACTGAAAAATATAAGTTATTATAAGGCGGCAAATAATAACTATGCCGATATTAGAGGTCTTGAATTTACCTTTACCAAACGTTATGGACGCTGGTTCTCGGGATTTATTAATTATACCTATGATGTACGTAGCTCAGGTTATTTCGGGATTCTGGCCCATTACGAAGACCCCAAATTGCAGCGTGAGTATTTAAGACAAAATCCAACTATTTATCGCAGACATCCCATGCCTTATGCGCGAATAAATTTGGATTTACATTCGCCAAAAGAATATGGTCCTAAATTTATTCGTTTTTATCCTTTTGCTGAATGGCGTTTTAATATTTTAGCGAGCTACCATACGGGAAGTTATTATACCTATAATCCGAAAAAAAGACCGGGAG
Source organism: uncultured Caldithrix sp. (assembly GCA_964532875.1). Classification (GTDB taxonomy): domain Bacteria; phylum Calditrichota; class Calditrichia; order Calditrichales; family Calditrichaceae; genus Caldithrix. The sequence continues at coordinate 14,972 of CAZHIZ010000049.1, forward strand.
TTTCTGATGATACACAATGGAGAGATCGCTATAATGTGGACTTGAAAATCAGCAAAACGATGGATATTCGGAGCTATAAAATAAGTTTTTATATGGATATTTATAATTTATTCAATTTTAAATATTTAAGTAGAGCGGGCTTTTCGGACAATTACGACTGGCTTGATTACTTGGAGTCATTAAATTTTTCATGGGAAAAAGGAGATCAAAAAGGACATGATCGGATTGGCGATTATAGGCCGCCCGGGGTTAAGTACGATCCATTGGAACCAAATCCCAATAATGATCCGGAAATAACAGCGCGTAATAATGAGAGAAAAAAGAAAAAATCTTATATCGATATGCCAAATTTCAAATCTTTAACATTTTTGAATCCGAGGTCATTTTATTTCGGAATTTCAATTAGATTCTAAAAAAATAATAAGTGAGTTAAAATGGATAAAAAGATGAAAAAAACAGTACATATCTCATTATCAATCGCCATTATAATTTTAGCATTTGCCAAAATAAGCTTTAGTCAAGTAGAGGCTACGGAAAAGAGATATATTCGGGTGGGCTCTTTGCAAAGCCATTTTACAGCTTATGGCTCTGAACGTGCCTGGACCGGCCGATATTATGCCGGACTTATTTGGCCGGCCGATTATCAATTGCAAGATAATGCCGTCATTAAGCGTACCTGGTTGGCTTGTAAAAATTTTAAAGATGATCGTGGGCAAACCTGGGAAAAATACGGTATTTACTTTGCGGCTTCCGATGTCGGAAGGACTTTATTCCCTGTGAAGATTGAAGAATCTGGAAAATTTGAGAATCCCACCGTTTATGTTGATGGGAATAATTTGTCTTCAGTCTATTCAGGTGATATCGACTATATAAATCCGGACCAAATCTGTGATCGCATTGTTACCAATGTCGTAAACACCTCCATGGGTTTAACAATGACCCGTCGTATTTATGCGTTTAGTCAACAGTATCACGATAATTATTTTATTAAAGAGTTTATTTTCAAGAATACGGGAAATACAGATTACGATGATGAAATAGAATTACACGCCGATTTAGAAGGTGTTTACATAAGCTGGGGTACACGATATAGTGTTTGCCGTGAAGCCGGTAAATATATCGGTGGCCAAAGCTGGGGCGAACGCGATGTACCAACCCGTCGTGGTGAAACCTATCCGCAGGAATATACGAAACAACTAACTGAGAGCACGCCTTTTAGTGAATTGGATTTTTTACGTTGCGCATTTGCTTGGGCAGGACAAAACAAATCGAATAATTATGATAATATCGGGGCACCGGATTTACTGGGGTACGGGCGCTTAACAGCTATTCAGCATGCTGGTATCGTAACTTTGCATGTAGATAAATCAGTAACGGATCATGATGATGACCCTTACCAACCTTCGACTTTGGGATGGCATGCCGGAGACACATATCCCGGACGTGGTACTTTGGTCGGAAGTACGATGAAAGAGTTGTACTACATGCTGCAGGGTCATCCGTACGGAGGAGCCAATAAAGGCGGTACCAATCGTTTTGACGAAACGTACATCCATTCTTTAACCTATCAAAAAGATCCGCATGATATTCACGGCGATGACGGTGGCGCCAATATTTGGTTTGTTTACGGTCCGTTCGATATTCCTTTTGGAGACAGTATTCGTATTGTTGAGGCCGAGGGTGTTGCCGGTCTCAGTCGAAAATTGGCAGAGGACATCGGTCGTCGTTGGTTTAAAGCTTACAAAAACAAGTCGGACACAGGTCCGTTTGTATTACCGGACGGTTCCACTACCAACGATAAGGATGTATTCAAAAATACCTGGGTTTTTACCGGGAAGGATTCTATTCTGTTAACTTTTAGCCGTGCCAAACGTAATTTTGATTCCGATTTCAATATTCCTCAACCGCCGCGTCCGCCGGAAATTTTTGATGTAAGTTCAGGCGGTGATAAGATTTATTTGAAATGGAAAGCCAGCCCGTCGGAAGGTGATCCCAATTTTGGCGGTTATCGTATTTACCGGGCCGTTGGTAAACCGGATACATCGTACCAGCAAATTTTTGCCTGCGGGAAAAATACCGATCATCCGGAGATTGTTCATGAATTTGCGGATAAATCGGCTGTTCGTGGATTTCCTTATTATTACTACATTGTAGCTTTTACTGATGGTTCGCAGAATACGGATGGTATTACCAATCCCACCGGGGAATTGCACAGTAGTAAGTTCTACACATGGGCCACCGAACCGGCTTACTTAACCAGACCGGCCGGTAAAAAACTGGATGATATTCGCATCGTTCCCAATCCGTACAATATTAGTGCCCGGGATTTTAATTTTCCGGGTGAACCGGATAAATTGACATTCCTGAACATTCCGGCTTATTGCACCATTAAAATTTACACGGAACGCGGTGATTTGATCAAAACCATAATGCATGATGACGGAAGCGGTGACGAATCCTGGAATGAAGTGACCAGCTCCAGACAAACGGTAGTCAGCGGCGTTTACATTGCCTATTTTGAAGTAACCAAAGATTACAATGATCCGCAAACGGGACAATTACTGTACAAAAAAGGCGATAGCATCATTAAAAAATTTATTATTGTCAGATAAGAAAAAGGTGAGAATGAAAAAAATATTTTTAATCCTAATAGTTATGCTCAATTTTGTTTGGGCTAAAAATAATCAGGAATTTCGTGCACTCTGGGTAATAACCTGGGAATATCTCAATCCTGACCGTACAGCTGACCAAAATAAAGCCAAAATTCGCGAAATTCTGGATAATGTTAAAAAGGCGAATATGAATGCCGTTTTGTGGCAGGTGCGACAAAGCGGTACGGCTTACTATCCCTCCTCTTATGAACCGTGGGGTTACTACGCCAATTACCATGAATATCCCGGTTTCGATCCTCTGGCCTATGCCTTACAGGAAGCACATAAGAGGGGATTAGAGCTCCATGCCTGGTTCAATGTATTCCATGTTGCCTCAACGTGGCCCGGTACTCCGGCTGCAGAACATCCCGATTGGATTTGCACCAACGAAGACGGCCAATTTATGACGGCCCACCGTTGTGTTTCACCGGGTCTGGAAGCCGTGCGCGACTACACGATTAAAGTGGCCATGGAAATTGTACGCAATTATGATATTGACGGTTTGCATTTGGATTTTGTACGCTGGAACGAATATACGGAAGACGATATGAAAAATGCGCCGCCCATGTTAGAGCAAATTAATGAAATGGACGGCATGTTCTCGCAAAAGCGTTTGAATCAACTGGAAAAAACGGCGGGCAGTAAGCGCTATATTTACGATGTGGAACATCCGGCTTCCGGCGGTGTGCCTGCGGGATTTGACAGTTGGGGAGATTGGCGGCGTTGGGCGGTTACGGAATTTGTGCGTCAATTGCATGATTCCATTCAGGCTGTTAAACCATGGGTGCGTTTATCGCCGGCGGCTTTAGGCAAATACAACTGGAGCGGCTGGAACGGCTATTATGTTGTTTTTCAGGATGCGGCTCTTTGGTTTAATCAAGGGTATATTGAACAATTAACCCCTATGCACTATCACTGGACTACAGGCGCGGGCTTTTACGGCATGTTGAAGGGCAATTGCCCCGAATGCTGGCAACAATGGATTTTGCCGGGAATCAATGCGCATCGTTTGTACACAGTCGGGCCCGGTTCCTATGTTCTAGACGATTATAATGTTTGGAACAACCATAAAGATATCGTGGAGAAAAGTCGCAGTGTGAGTTGGGTGGACGGGTTTCAATTCTTTAGTTACGGTACGTGGGCCAAACACGATTATTTTGGTGAAGCTGCTAAAGAATTTTTTACCAACAAAACCAAGGTCAGGCCCATTGATGATACTTTGACGCCAAAGCCGCCGAGTCCGTCTCTTACGTTAACCAAAGTAGATTCGCTTCATTACCAAATTCAAATTGTGCCCAACATTGCAGATAAGAACAATACGTTAGATAGCGATCAATACTGGTTCATGGTCTATCGTTCCAAAGACGATACGCTCGATGTTACCAAGGATAAAATTATTGCCCGCCATTTCGGTAACAGCAGCTTTACGGTGGACGATACGTTTAACGGTTTGCAGGATTCTAACGGGAAATACACCTATTTTGCTACGATGGCCAACCGCTATTGGATCGAGTCGGATATTTCCAATTTTTCACAAAGCGATCGCATTCCTTCGTTTGCGCCCACGATTGTAGCCACCGATCCTGTGCCCGGAGTTAAAGTGCCCATTAATGCGGATATTAGCTTTACTTTTTCCAAAACAATGGATACTTCATCTGTACATAATGCCATTCATATTCAACCGACAATTGGTATTCGGAAGTTAATCTGGGATAAAGCGCTAAAGGAATTAACCATTGATTTTAGCGATAATTTGCTATTAAATACTGAATACATGGTCAAATTGGATTCCACCATTCGGGATATTAACGGAAGAATGCTGGATGGTAATAAGGACGGGCATGAAGGCGACAGCTATATCTTCACTTTTTGGACATTGCCTGAGGACCAAATTCCGCCGGAATTGGTAGGCGCATTCCCGCCGAAAGGTGCGGATTACAAAGGATTGGATGTGGATGGTACGGTTTCCGTGTGGTTTGATGAAGAATTGGACGAAAATTATGTCAATGATCAGAGTGTATTTCTGTTAAAGAACGGCAAGGTGTCAGCCGGCATCGATCACCATGTAATCAATAAAAAATCGGTCATTTCCATTAAACCGGATGATGAGTTAGTCCCGGATAGCAAATATACCGTGGTGCTGGATACCAGTTTGCGAGATACTTCCGGGAATAAATTAAGCAATTACATCTTAATTGATTTTTGGAGCAGTAAATTAAAATACGACACAAAAAAATATTTTGATGATTTTTCTTTACCAGGGAACTGGTGGCAACCTTCCGGCAGCGGTTCGACTATCGGAATTGACGGAAATGTTACCAAATGGGGCTACACCTCCACGTTTGCATTGCCCAACACCAGACCTAAAAAGGCGGCATTTCTCAGATACAAATGGAAAGAAGATCCCAATGATCCCGGCTATTTAATCCGGGAATATTTGCCGCCTACGGATCCCAAAAATATGGAATTCGATACCACCTACGTAATGCAGGTTTACATTTACGGGGACGGTAGCCATAATAAGTTCCGCTTTTGTATTGATGAAAAGCACGGGAGTAATTGGCCGGATCATGAAGTGTCCAAGTGGTACACCATCGATTGGTACGGCTGGAAACTGGTGGAATGGAAATTAAGTGATCCGCAGTCGGTTGGCAGTTGGATTAGTCCGGACAATAGGTTAAACGGAAGTAAATATCGTTTCGATAGCTTTCAGTTTACGTATAATGAAGAATACGGGGTGAAGTCCGGAACATTGTATTTCGATAATTTCAGATTAGCTAAAAAGAGCAAATACGTTGTCGGAATAGAAAATCAAAATTCGCTGATACCTCAAACTCTAAGTCTAAAACAAAATTATCCGAATCCGTTTAATGCCGTTACCCGGATTGAATTTAGTTTGCCCAAAGAAGGCCTTGTGCACCTGAGCGTGTTTAACATTCAAGGACAAAAAGTTGCCACATTGGTTAACAAACGGCTATCTGCCGGGAAATATTCGCTACATTTCGATGCTTCGAATTTGTCATCCGGCGTTTACATTTACACCTTGCGCGTCGGCCAAACCATTATTAGTAAGAAGATGACATTGATTAAATAGGGCCGAACGTTTAACATGATTTTTCTTTAGGAACCTGATCATCTTAAAGGCATCCGTTTTTTAGTTCGGATGCCTTTTATTTTGTCCGCGACAGGATCGAAAAGAAAAAATTATTCTTTAACCCGGAAAATCAAATGAAATATCTCTGGATATTTTTAACAATTACATTTTTTATTCATGCCTGCCGATTTTGGCCTGTTTCTCCTCCAAAATCGGAATTTCGTGCCGCCTGGATTGCTACGGTGGCCAATATCGATTGGCCCGAAAGTCCCTTTGATAGTGTTCGCAAACAGAAGCGTGATTTAATACATTTGTTAGATGTGCTAAAAGAAGCGGGCATTAATGCACTTATTTTGCAGGTACGTCCCGAATGCGATGCTTTGTATCATTCCCGTTATGAACCCTGGTCATATTGGTTGACGGGCCGGCAGGGGCAAGCCCCGCAACCCTATTATGATCCGTTGCAATTTGCCATTGAACAGGCCCATCAACGCGGCATGGAATTGCATGCCTGGTTTAATCCCTTCCGGGCGCAACGAATATGGGGCAGTTATCCCCTGTCTCAACAACATGTGGTGCTAAAGAAACCGGAGTGGATTTTACGTTTCGGCAGCAATGAGAAACCATTGTGCATTCTGAATCCGGGAATTCCGGCCGTGCGACAATACATAGTTGACGTCATTATGGATGTCGTTACGCGCTATGATGTGGACGGGGTGCATTTTGATGATTATTTTTATCCCTATCCACCTAATGATATTTCAAAAATCAACAACGATTCGCTAACCTACAGGTTATTCAAACATGGTGATAACTCGGATGTTTCCATTGATAGTTGGCGTAGGGAAAATGTAAATCGATTAATAAAAGCGGTATATGACAGCATTCAGGCGGTAAAGCCCTGGGTGCGTTTCGGGATTAGCCCTTTCGGTATTTATCGGGATGGGCAGCCGCAGGGAATTGCGGGCATGGATGCCTATCAAAAAATTTATTGCGATCCGTTGAATTGGCTACAAAATAAAACCGTGGATTATCTAACGCCCCAATTGTACTGGAAAATAGGCGGCAAGCAGGATTACAAAAAATTGCTAAATTGGTGGGCGGAACAGGCTGCACGCAATGGGCGGCATTTGTACCCGGGACATATTTTCGGCCGACGATTTTCGGCTGATGAATTGCCGGCACAGTTAGGTTATGCCCGTAAAAATAAACATGTACAGGGTGATGTTTATTTTAGCGCCAAACATTTTGTGTTAAATACCCTCAATTTTTTTCAAAAGTTGAAAACAAATTATTATCGTTATCCGGCCTTAATACCCAGTATGGCCTGGAAAACGCAAAATAGGCCTT
>CAZHIZ010000050.1:0-14065 GCA_964532875.1 uncultured Caldithrix sp.
ACAAAAAAATAAAGGATATTTGATGAGAACAATACTGATAACCTTGCTTTGGCTTGCCTTTTCAGTGATGAGCCTTCAGGCACAAAACACAATTCGTGTGGAAAAAATACAAACCTTAACGACGCCGGAACAAGGATTGTTTTTTTATCCTAAGCTAACTCCGGACGGGAAAAAGGTTTTATTTACCGGCCCGCAATTCACAGGACTTTACGTTCTGGAACTCGGACAAAATCAAATCAAAACTTTGAATAAGGAACCCGGTGCGGGATACGAATATCAAATCGGCCCGGACGGGGCTTTTGTTTATTATCGTACGTCAACTTTCGTCAACTACAAAAAATACTACACGTTAAAAAAACAATCGTTAAGCGATGCCCAAACGCAGGTGCTTGAAAAACAGGTGCGGGAATTGACAACGCCGCGGATGGCACAAAATGAAATTTTTTACCTGAAAGAAAAGCAGGCGGTACAAAAAGCCGTAATTCCCCTGTTGAAAAAAGCAAACGCAAAAGAAAAGGCGGCTGTTTTTGCGGATGACGGCAAAATGATTCTGGTGGTAAACGGTGAAACAGCCGAATTAGCCCCTTTGGGATATGGCATGTACATTTGGCCGCAAATTTCACCCGACGGGCAACGGATTGTGTTTACTTTTGGCGGCGATGCCACGTATGTTTGTGACCTGCAAGGGCGCATTTTAGCCAAAATCGGTTACGCAAACGCACCGGTTTGGTCCCCTGACGGGAAATGGATTGCTTACATGGTGGATCATGATAACGGCGATTACTTTACCGACTCGGAAATTTTTATTTCCAGCGCAGACGGGAAGACAAAGGTGCAAATCACCAATACCCCGCACATCATTGAGATGTATCCCGATTGGGGCGGTAAAATGAATCAACTGGTTTTTGCTTCCAACCGCGGACAAATTTTTCTGGCTACTTTAAGTTTGGAACAGTGAGGTAAATAATGATAAAAAGGATTTTAATTTTCGTCGCTCTGTTTTCCGTGGGGCTATTTGCGCAGGATTTTAACGGAATAAAAATTTATTTGAATCCGGGACATGGCGGTCATGATCCGGCTAACGATCGGTACATACCGGAAACCGGCTATTGGGAATCCGAAGGGAATTTAACCAAAGCCTTGTATTTGTACCAGCTACTGCAAGAACACAATGCTACGGTATTTATCAGCCGTACTCAAAACAGAGATGTGGACGATTTGCCGCTTTCGCAAATCGATGCCGATGCCAATGCGCACAATGTGGATTATTTTCATTCCATTCATAGCAATGCGGTAAATGCAACGGCCAATTACCCTTTGGTTTTATTTCGGGGATATGATGACAGTCCCGTGTTCCCGGCGGCTAAACAAATGGGCCTGGATATGTGGGAGCAATTCCAAAAGTTGGATCGGCAATGGACCTATTGGCCCTATAATTACGAAAATGTGCGTGGCGATTGGTCGTTTTACAATTGGGGTACTTCCGGTCTGGGTGTCTTGCGTTATTTAAATATGCCGGGCACGCTTTCTGAAGGTTCCTTTCATGATTATCTGCCCAATTCGTTTCGCCTGATGAGTTTGGACTATCGGCGCCATGAAGCTATTGTTTTGCTGCGTTCATTCATTAAATATTACGGATTGGATCCGTTGCCGGACGGCGTCGTGGCCGGCATTGTACGCTCGAAAACGGAGAATGTGGATTATTCTTACAACTACAATTCGGGTTTACCGAATGACAAAAAGAAAGCCTTAAACAATGCGCAGGTCATTTTACTTCCCGAACACCGGGTTTATGTAACCGATTACCACAAAAACGGTTTTTTCATGTTCGAACATGTGGCGCCGGGTACCTATCAGGTAGTCATGGATGCCGGAAATTATCGCCCGGACACCGTGCAAGTTACCGTAAAGGCCAATGCTACTTCCTTTGCCAACGCCTTTTTAATGCCGGAGAATAATGAGCCGCCTCAAGTATTCAAAACCGTACCGCAGAATGGAGATACGGCCGTATTTACCACGATCGCTTTCGGTGTTCATTTTAGCCAGCCAATGGATACGGCTTCCGTGGAGCAGGCTTTCCACACGATGCCGGATTCCAGGGGAACTTTTAGCTGGGACAATCATCACGTGGAGTTGACGTACACTTTAAAGGATACTCTGGCCCGGGCCACGGAATACACGGTGCGCATCGATAGCAGTGCCCGCAACGCGAACGGTTTGCCTTTGGCTGCGCTTTACGAATGGCAATTTACAACGGCAAACCATCATATCGCTCCAAAGATTGTTAGTTTTTATCCTCAGGAAGATAGCGTCCGTACCAATAGCGAAATTGCTTTTGTTTTCGATGTGGGCATGCGCCAGGCTCCAACCGAGGCAGCCTTTGAAATAGAGCCGAAAATGAGCGGACATTTTGAGTGGGCCGAGGACAGTACTTCGTTTACATTTATTCCCGATTCGCTTTTTAAACGCAAAACCGTTTATCGCGTTACGTTAAATAAAACGGCCGAAAATCGTTACGGGGCACCGTTGGATTCCACCTATCATTTTACATTTCTAACGCGTTATTACAATGAGATGGCCTTATTGCAATCGTTCCCGGCGAACGGTCAGCAACAGGTGAGTACGCATTTGCAGCTTTATGCCGTGTTCCGCACACTACCGAATAAAAACAAATTGCGCCGTCATTATCAGTTGCTGGATTCAAGCGGGAATTATCTGGCCGTGCGTAGTTTAGCTGTTTTTGAAAAAGAAGGTTATGGCGTTATCAGTTTTGAACCGCGTCAGCCTTTGCAGGCAAATGCCTCTTACACATTGCGGTTTTTACCGGGATTGGAAGATGTGGACCAATTACCTTTGCGCGATACGGTTTCGGTACATTTCCGCACATGGCTTAAAGATTACGGACAGGGGCCGGTTCTGGATGATTTTGAGACGACCGGGACATGGGGCGATCCCAATAACGACCCTCTTTCCAAAGGGATCGATGCGCAACAAACGATGTTCAGCCCTTACAGTTTGCGTAAAATTTCCGGTGCCTATTCGGGACGGTTGGATTATGGCTTTACGGCAGATTCCGCGGGCGTGTGTCGTTTGCACAACAACCAGCCCATTCAATTGCCCGTGAATTCGGATACGGATTTCGGCCTTTGGGTTTACGGCGATTTTAGTCACAATCTTTTGGAATTGTGGTTTGATCGGGAAGATACGACGAATATCGTAGCCTATCGCGATACCATCAATTGGGCCGGATGGAAAATGTTGGTTATCCCCCTGAATTCGATTAAAGGAACGGGTACTCTGTATTTTCAAAGTGTCGTCCTAAAGCAATTGCCGCATGGCGATCATCAGGGGGCTCTGTATTTGGATGATGCGCAGTACGATGTACGTTTTACGGCCATTGATGGAGCAAACCACAACGGTCTCCCCGGGCAATTCGCCTTGAGTCAAAATTTTCCGAATCCCTTTAATCCCGTTACAACCATTCGCTATTCGATTCCCAAAACCCAAAAGGTACAACTGACCATTTACAATATTTTGGGACAAAAAGTAATGCAAGTGGTTAATGAAATCCAAACACAAGGTAAGCACACGGTTAAAATCGATGCGCGAAATTTGGCTTCCGGTGTTTATTTGTATCGTCTAAAGGCGGGATCAAGGGTGAAGGTGCGAAAAATGGTTGTGTTAAAATAGAAATGTGCCCGGAGCGCAATTCAAATAGGAATCATTGAAAAAATAAGGTGTAATGGGCCTGGGTAGTGCTGTCATGATTTAAGCGGGCACGGGGCAGGTCCATTCTGTTTTACTTTTCGCCTATGTAGGGCGTGCCCGTTTCAAAGTTAAATGTGTCAAAGCCTTTGCCTTATTTGGGAATAAAAAACAAAATAAAGCGGGTCTGGCCATTTTTTCTTTATTCTAAATGCCAAAATTCAAAATTCTGTAACCTACTTTAGAATATTTTAATCTCCACAATTAAAAAATTGCTTTTTCATTGGCAAACAAAGTAAAAAATTTAGTATATTTGCACCAGATGAATAGTCGATTTAAACAACTGTAAGGAGGATACCGTGAATATTGCCGTATGCATCAAACAAACACCGGATACGGAAGCCCGCATCAAATTAAGTGATGATCAAAAGCGGGTGGATGAAAGCGATATCAAATTTATTTTGAATCCCTATGACGAACTGGCCGTTGAACAGGCGGTTCGCTTGAAAGAAGCCAACGGAGGGGAAGTAACCGTTATTTCCTTAGGTCCGGATCGCATTACCACGGCTATGCGCACAGCCCTGGCCATGGGTGCCGATAAGGCCATTCGCCTGAAGGCGGAGCGTCATCCGGATGATCCTCTGGTCACGGCAAAAGCATTGGCTCAGGTGCTGAAAGAAGGGAATTACGACCTGATCTTTTTGGGTAAGCAGGCCATTGACGACGACCATAACCAAATGCCTTCCATTTTGGGTTCTTTGCTCGATATGCCAGCGGCAACCGTGGTGATTAAAATGGAAATCAACGGAGACAAAATTACGGTAGAACGGGAAGTGGAAGGCGGGCATGAAATCCTGGAAATGAACATGCCGGCCATCATCGGGGCGCAAAGAGGGCTAAACGAACCGCGCTATCCTGCCTTAAAGGGCATTATGCGTGCCAAAAAAATTCAGATTGAAGAACGTGAGATTCCATTGGATGACGAAAAATTAACCGTGGAATCGTACATGTATCCGCTGCCCAAGAATCCGGGCAAAATTGTCGGTGACAGTGCCGATGCGGTTCCGGAGTTGCTTCGTTTACTCCATGAAGAAGCAAAAGTTATCTGATCAAGATTGTCGAACGAATTAAAGGCAGGAGAAAGACCCATGAAAATAATCGTTTTTGCAGAACATAAAGACGGCCAGATTCGTAAAGTTACTTTTGAAAACATCACATTGGCCAAATCGTTGGGAGTTCCGTTTGAGGTGGTTTTAATCGGCGGAGATGGCGATGATTTGGTGGAATCATTGGCAAAATACGGCGCCGAAAAGGTGATTAAAGTGGCAACTCCAGGTCTGGGAAATTACAGCCCGGACGGTTACGCCAAAGTATTGGCCGAGATCGTGAAAAAGCAAGAGGCCGATGTTTTAATGCTGGGTGCAACGGCCACGGGAAAAGACCTTGCCGCACGCGTTTCAGCCATTTTGGATGCTCCGGCGGCAACGGATTGCGTAAAGGTGGAATTGGACGGGGAGCAATTAAAATTGGTGCGCCCCATGTATGCCGGCAAAGTGCGGGCCAATATCAAATTAAACGGCGCTGTGAAAATTATTACCGTGCGTCCCAATGTGTATTCGGCAGCGGAGAATCCCGTACAGGCTACCGTGCAAGAAGAGAGTATTGCCGTTAACGAGGTCAAAACCATTCTCAAGGAAATTGTCAGCGGGGCCAAGGGCAAATTGGATGTGACCGAAGCGGACATAATCGTTTCCGGCGGTCGCGGTATGAAAGGGCCGGAAAATTGGCACTTGATTGAGGATTTGGCTGCTTTGTTGGGCGCCGCTACGGGTGCTTCCAGAGCTGCCGTGGATGCCGGTTGGCGGCCACATGATGAGCAAGTGGGACAAACCGGGAAAACGGTCTCGCCCTCGTTGTACATTGCCATCGGGATTTCGGGCGCCATTCAGCATTTGGCTGGGATGTCTTCGTCCAAATACATTGTGGCCATCAATAAAGATCCGGAAGCACCGATTTTCAAAGTAGCCGATTACGGTATTGTGGCCGATTTATTTGAGGTTGTTCCGAGAATGATTGAAGAATTGAAAAAGATGAAAAACTAGAAAAAACCAAAAAGGCATCCCAAGTCGGGATGCCTTTTACATTTAAAATCACTCAGTCGGGAAAAATTAGAAGTGCAATTTTACCTGGCTTAAAATAATAAAATTGTTCAAATCACTCCGTTTTAAATCCAGATACAATTTCATAATTCCTTCGAAATCGCCTTTAAGCAGACCCTTTGCCCGAAAAATGTAGGCGTGCAAAGGTGCGTAAGCCTCAAACCCTTTGGCATCATCATTAATTTCTTCCGAAGGGACATAATTTTCCAGGCTCACACCTTCTGGAAGATGCTCGATGATTTTCTTGAACTGATCGGCTAAATCTTTATTGTAAACTTCCACGGCAAACGAAAATTCCGCTCCTTTAACCGGACGTTCCGATTTGATGGTGTAACCCGTTCTTTGGGTGTAAAGCGTGAGGGCTTTTTTAAAAGGTTCCAGCAAATCGTCTTCCAGACAAAAATGAACGTAATTATCCAGTTCGAAAAATTCTTTTAAAAATTCGCCGAAGGTTTCGCGTCGAATATTTTCTTTTTGGTGGAAAAAATATTTTCCGTCCGGTTTATGACAGCCTAAAAATCCCAGCATAAATCCTTTGACCATTAAAAAGCGTCCTTCGATAACGATTTCGGTAAAAGTCGTACTCATATTGCCTCCTGAGTTTTAACTTTGTCATCCTTAAGTTAAAAAGGAAAAAGAAAAATACAAAGCGTTTTTTTCGCTATCTATTCTCGAACAAGTTAAAAAATAATTGAGTTGTTGCGAAATATTTCTGTTTTTAAAACCCAGAGTCTTTTAAATTATTTGTCTGCATAAAATGGGTAACCGTGGTGTGCGCCATTTTTTATTTTTTAATTGATTAAATTTCCCTAATTTTCAAGGGAGTTACATTGGGAAAATAAAAGAGATGACGGGTTTCCACGGCATCGAGTATGTATTAATATTTTTCATCACATTTGTCGGGGCTATTCTGCAAAGTTCCATCGGATTCGGTCTGGGGCCGTTTGCCGTGCCGCTATTGGTCTTAATCGACAGGCGATTCGTCCCCGGGCCGCTCCTGCTGGCCGCAGTTGTCTTGACCACTTTAATGTACTTGCGCAATCGTTCCGAAGTGCGCTTAAATGAATTTACGTATGCGGCTGCCGGTCGTGTTGTGGGTAGTATAATCGGCGCTTATTTTTTAACGATTTTTCCGGCTCAACACTTAAAGCCGTTGTTTGCCCTGCTGGTCATTTTTGCGGTGATTATCAGCGCGGTCGGTATTAAATTGAGCCTGAATGCTAAAAATTTGCTTGCGGCCGGAGTTGTTTCCGGATTTATGGGTACGGTGGCCGCCATCGGCGGGGCACCAATGGCCTTGATTTACCAGCACCAAAAAGGTGCCAAACTACGTGGTACCCTGGCTGCCATTTTCATTTTGGGTACACTCGTGGCGCTAACTTCTCTAACCGTGGTTGGTAAGTTCGGCCTTCAGGATATTTATCTGGGATTGTTGTTGATCCCCGGTGTCGTAATAGGTTTTTTCCTGTCCAAAGGAGCCGTGCGTTTTTTGGACAAAGGCTATTTGCGTCCGGCAATTTTAACGGTAACCACATTGGCCGCAATTGTCCTGCTCATCAATACGTGTCAATAAAATCCGCGAACGACAACGTGAACCGCTTGTTATTTGTAATTTAAATATTATATTTAAATCAAAAACAGAAAAAGGGTGTTATCAATGAAAAGTCGTCTTTTTACATGGACCTTGTTCCTGGCCATTTTTGCCATGGTGTCCGCTTTGAATTCAGCGGATGTTTATTTGGTGATCGGTTCCGATACGGCCATCTGGGATGGCATGAATACGGCACGTTTTAATGAGTTTTACAATATCGATCTTTACACGAATCCCCAACGCAATGCGTATCGAATCATGGATCCGGCTTTTCGGGCGCGTCTTGTCGATTCGGATGGAAATCCTTTAAAGATGACCTGGTGGATGATGGCCGGAAATATCTTTCGCTACGCCGTTAACACCAATGTACCCATTCCCAATATTATGACCATGTATTTGATGAAAACCTACCACGGGCGTAATATCGAGCTTAACGGAGACGAATTGTCTTTGCACTATCACACCTTCATTTGGTCCGATTTTAACGGGGACGGTCGTTATTATTGGAATCAAGCCAAAAAATTCATGGATTGCTACGACGATTTCAATTACACCCTGGCCCAGTATTTGCTCGAAGAAAAGGTATTCCCCGTTTCCTTTCGGAGTGGTTGGCATTATATGGATAATGATTGGCAGCGCTATCTGGATGATTATATTTTACCCTATTCCATGCACAACGATTATCCCAGTAAACATATTGATACGGATGAACCCATTGACAATAATTACGACTGGTCTTTAGCCCCCTCGGCTTTTGTGCCTTTTCATCCTTCCGAAGAAAATTATCAGCTTCCCGGGAATGGCAAAGGTTGGAACGTACGTTCGGCGCACTTTTACCGGGTTTTACATGATGATTTAATTGACACCGTTTTTGCGGCAGCTCAAAACGGAAAAGATCAGGTAGCCTGTTTTTGGGGCCATCTGCCGGAAAGAGATTTTGTTACCAATATTGAAAAAATAGACAGCCTGGCTCATGAACGCATTAAAAAATATCCGAATGTTCGTTTCCACTACTGCACGGCTGTAGAAGCCATGCAACGCTGGCGGAAAAGTAATGATTCTCAGGCACCGCAAATCGAATTTAGCGAGAAATCGTCGGGAGACGATGTTTACTTTCAGATTCAATCCGATGAAGCGATATTTCAAAAAGTACCTTTTGTTGCTGTAAAAGATGTGTACGAAGATTATCGTGTTTTGCCGTGTGAGGCGGTTGGGGACAAAACCTGGCAAACAACCATACCCGTGAAACGGCAATTTTTGGCCAAAGCAGCTGTTGCCGTGTGCGATACCTTTGGCAACCAAACCCTTAAATACATCCAATATTTACCGGATGATGTATTTGTGGATAATTCCAATGAAAATTTTAGCACACTCAGCGGTTCCTGGCAGGAGACCCAGAGCGGGGTTCCCTGGGGAATGTCGGCTTTGATCTGTCCGTTAAATGGCACGGATTCTGCGGCGGCCCGCTGGAGCTATCGCATAAAGCAGGAAACACTGTACAATGTTTTCGTCCGGAATCCCGAAGTAGCAAATCCGGCCGGCGACTTAAAGTACACGATATTTTTAAACGGCATTCCAGAGGATACGATCTTATTTTCCGATCCTATTCCGGCGCGTACCTGGCAATATCTTACTACGGTTTCCCCGCATGCCGATGATCTGTTAACGGTTGAATTGCAGGTACCCGGAAAGAATCAGAACGGTAAAAATGCAGTGGCCGATGTGGTAAAAATTTCGGCTCTGGTTCGTGACCGTGATTTACGTGTGTCCCGGAACTTTATTGAATTCGGTGCGGTAAGTTGGGGAGATACGGTTGAAATCCCTTTAATCTTACAAAATGCGGGTCGGCAGCCGTTGACCGTTTACTCATTGCAAACCGCTCAAAAGGCCATTCATATTAATATCGACCTGCCGTTGGAAATAGGCCCCATGTCCCGCGCGGTTGTTCCCATTCGTTTTTACAGTGAACAAATGGGAAGATACACGGATACGCTTACCGTAAACAGCAACGATCCGAAAAAGCCGCAGGTGCGCATACCGATTATGGCCTTGGTTCAAAATTATTTTCTGATTATTGACAACGAAGATACGGTTCATTACCATGAATTCGGTCAATGGCATTACAGTAATGACCAGGCTTACGGAAGTACCAGTCGTTATGCCTGGTTAAATTCCACGCCGAAGGCCTATGCGCGATTCTCGGAAATGCTTAAAAAAAGCGGTGTTTATGAGTTGTTCGAAATTGTACCCAAAACCAAAAATGCCAGCAATCGGGCTTTGTACAAAATAGTCATCGACAGCATCGTGGTCGATTCCCTTTTTATCGATCAAAATGAGGGAAGTGGTGACTGGAGATCGTTGGGCTTGTACTATTTGCCTGAAAATGTGCCCCTGGAAATCAGGGTCATAGATACCGGAATGAGTACAGCGGGCCAAGTTCTACGGGCGGACGCAGTGAAGTTTTCGTTGATCAAAGAAATTACGGATCTGGATATTAGCCAATCGTTTCATCGTCCTCAAACGTACGCTCTGGAGCAAAACTATCCTAACCCTTTCAATACGACAACCACCATTCGTTTTGCTCTAAGCGAGAGCGGCCCGGTGGAATTAAATGTTTTTAACCTGTCGGGTCGCAAGATCAGAACCCTGTTAAAGGGCTATCGTCAGGCCGGTTATTACAAGGTTCAATGGAACGGTCGGGATGCTCAAGGCCGTCCCGTGGCCAGCGGGATGTATTTTGTGCAGCTTCGTATCGGGAAGACAGTGAAAAACAGGAAGATGATTCTGCTCAAATAAACCGAATAAAAAAGGCCCCGGTTTTAGCGGGGCCTAAAAGTACAAATCAACGCAAGAGCTCCATAAATGTTTGTACGTCATCGATTTCTTCCAGGTGGTCTATCGCTTCCACAATAGCATCACGACGTTCTTTGCCGATTGCCGGCAGTACCATGGAATCGAATTTTTTAAGCAAGGTTTCCCGATCCATAGGTTCGCGATAATCACCCAAGGGATAGTCCAAAGTGATCGAGTGAACTTTGCCGTCTTTCGTACGGATTTCGGCGCTGGCCTGTTTCAGCTTGGGAAAAGTTTTTTCGAATTCCGGCTTGGCCACGACCTTAATTTTGGGCAAAAAGGAGCGGATTTCGGGATCAAAGATTTTTTCTTTACTGAAAGACGCCGGAGTCACCGTTCCGTCCACGATACACACACTAATGCAGTACGGCAAACTGTGGTCGGCCGTTTCGCGCGTTTGCGGATCGTATTTGGACGGATCGGACAGGATATCGGCCGCCCGGGCTACCGTACCGATGGTCACTTCTTCGATGTCTTCTTTTTTAATATGGTGTTCTTTCATCAATTTAATCACGGCGCTCATGGGCGTGTGGGTCAGCGCCTCGGTGGGGAAGGCTTTCATGGAACAACGGTTAATGCGGAACGAATCGCCCAAGCCGTCCGTGAGCACTTCCAATTCGAATGTATTATTGACAAAAACGTCCACCAGCCCCTCTTTGCCGTCGATGACATGCGCCGGGCCTTCGTAACCGCGTTGGGCTAACAGGGCTGCGTACAATCCGGCTTGCACGGCCATGGGATCGACCGTGTTTTTCATCATGGTCAAATCACCGGCTGTAACCACGCCCAGGGTGTGATTGTGGCTGGCCGAAATGCCGATGGCATGCACCAGTTGTTCCACCGAAAGATCGAGTATTTTACCGGCGGCCAAGGGCGAAGCAAATTGTGTGAGTGTGGCGTGATGCCATTTGGTCTCACGAATGCCGGGATGGGCAAATTCGCACAAACGTTGTTCCCATTCGTAAGCCAAGACGATGGCCGTAATCAAATCCTTACCGCTTTTGTGCAAAAACTCGGCCGGAGTCAGTGCGGCGGGGATTAAGTCGCTGGGGTGCGAGGGGTCTTCTTCCCAATAAATATCGTTGTAATCCAGGGCGCGAATCATTAATGAATTGAGCAGCACCTGGTTAATCATCGGCAATTTGCGCCCGGCATTGATGACCGTCGCCTCTTCTTTTCCGCCGATCTCATCGTAGAAATCGAGCATGATTTTAACATCATGGGTTTGGCTGCCGCCGAAGGCGCAACCGATGGCATCCAGCAGAAAGCGTTTCACATTGGCGACGGTCTGCTCGTCCAATTGTTCGTACGTTAAGTTTTTGGTGAATTCGGCTAATTTGTAAGTAATGAATGGTTTATCCATAGTTTGCTCCTCTTTTTTGAAAACGGAAATAACAGAGAAAGCAGAGAAAAAAGTTAATTCATTTTTCCAAAGTCAAATTAACTGAACGATTGAAATTTACGCCCACCGACGTAATTCGTGGGTTTCTCTTCCGTCATCTGTCATTTAATATTTTGTAACATAACCTTCCGGCAATAGTATTCTGTGAATTCCGTCTTTCAGCAATCTTTCGTGGAAATTGATCAATAAACCAACGCGCTTTTGGGTCGCTTTCAAATACGACATTAGAATCATTTTATGGATCGGAAGAACTTCGCTTACCGCCTTGTTTTCGACGATTACGGAATGTTCAACCAGCAAATCCAGTCGTTGCCCTTTGATCAAATGGCCTTTGTATTCAATATCGATTTCCATCTGTCGTTGGTATTGAATTCCACGAAGATCAAGCTCAATGCACAGTGCTTCTTCGTAAACCGATTCCAGAAATCCCGGACCAAGATTTTTGTGAACTTCAATCGCACAAGCAATGATTTGTTCTGTTATTTTGTTGATTGGTGCGAAGTCGATTTCAGGCATTATTTAATTTCCTTACAAAAGTAATGCTAAAACCCTGAAATCCCTTTCATAATTATTTCCTATGACTTCTGCAAAATGACATGTATGTGCATTTTGTAGAATCCTATATTATTCCTTTCTAAAAATCACGATCAAAATCAAAATATTTTCTCTATTTTTAATTCTCTGTTCTCTCCGCTAACTCTGTTTTCCCGTTTTCACAATTTACGTGCTATTTCTTCGGCCACTTCCAGGGTAGTGTTGTTGCCGCCCATGTCGTAGGTGCGTACTTTGCCTTCTTTAATGACCGTGGCCACGGCATTTTCCAGGCGTTGGGCATCTTTGCTTTCTCCCAGCCAATCCAGCATCAATTTCACAGCCAAAAGCATGGCAATGGGATTCACTTTGTACTGCCCGGCATATTTGGGGGCAGAGCCGTGTGTGGGTTCAAATACCGCATAATCATCACCGATATTTCCGGCAGAGGCAAAACCCAAACCGCCGACCAATTGAGCGGCCAAATCGGAAATGATGTCGCCGAACATGTTTTCGGCTACCAGCACATCGTAATCAAAGGGATTTTTGAGTAGCCACATGGCCTGCGCGTCGATGTTGGTTTCGTAAAGGGGAATACCCGGGTAATTTTTAGCTACCTCGCGGGCCGTACGTACCATTAATCCGCCGGTTTCGCGCAGGACGTTCGGCTTGTCCACGACCGTGACCGATTTACGTCCGTGTTTTTTGGCATATTCGAAAGCCTGCCGCACAATGTTTTCACATTTTTGCCGACTCATGATGCGGGTGGACATGGCCAAATTTTCCAGACCGTATTGACGGAATTTAGCCATCTTGGGATGGTGTTTGTCGAGCACATCAAACACTTCCTGCGGAATGGGATGAAATTCAACGCCGCCGTAAAGGCCTTCGGTGTTTTCACGAAAGATCACCAAATCAATGCCCTCTTTGTAATTGAGGGGATTACCGGGATAGGCTTTACAGGGACGCAGATTGGTGTGTAAGTTAAATTCCTGTCGCAAACGAACAATGGGAGAGAAATAGACCAACCCTTTGTCCTTAAGATGTTCGTCCAATTCTTTGGCGGCTTCTTCTTTCGGTTTGGAAGTAATGGCTCCGAAAAGCGCGGCATCGGTTTTTTTCATCAATTCGATGGTGCGTTTGGGCAAGGGATCACCCTCGTGTTTCCAGAATTCCCAGCCGATATCGCCGGGGAAGTATTCCGCATCGAATTTAAGCGCATCCAGAACAATGCGTGCCGCTTCCATAACATCTTTACCCACGCCGTCGCCGGGCAACCAGGCAATTTTGTACTTTGCCATTTAATCTCTCCTTTTTTTCTTAAAATTTCAGTGTTGTTGGAATCGGGAAATAGGAACTGGGAATTGGGAACTTGGAACCGGGGATTGGGAATTTAGACCGAAAAAATTTTTCTGGCAAAAAACTATCTTTAAGGATAACCCTTCTATTTAGTTTTAAATGTATTAATGAGGGCATTTAATTTTGGCCCCAGTTCCTTCAAGTAAATTTCTATTTCATTTAATTCGCTCTTGGACATCAAATTTCTTTGTCGGCATTTACGAATCCAACTCTTGGTTTCTTCTAAAGAACCACGGGCATAATAACCAAAATTTTTCTTCTCCTGAAAATGAAAGCGCCCGTGCGCTTCAGCAATATTTGCGCTAATGGAATCGACTGCACGGACTAATTGCTTGCCCACGGTTTCACGTTCGAAGTAGTTCCAGCTTAAAACGATTTTCCAAACCAAATTTGAGAGTCGTTCAGCCGTGGAAAAAACTTCACTTTCATGAATTTCCCTGAACATTTTGGGGGTATCCTATTGGA
>CAZHIZ010000050.1:14165-21943 GCA_964532875.1 uncultured Caldithrix sp.
CAGATCAGTTTATTTTACTAATTCGAAATCAATAAAATCCACATGGTGGAAGATGATTGATTCCGGTGAACGCTTCTCGCCATCGCCTTCTTTGGAATGGGTGGCGATCACGTGCATCACTTCCGAAGGTAAGCCGTGCTTAAAGGCCAGCCCCACGCCGCTAAAAGGATGACGGATGTGTTTGCCGTAATCGCTTTTGTAAATGGTACCGTCTTCTTTTTTATCGTATTCCATTAATTTACCCACATCGGCCAGCAGCGATCCGGCAATCAAATAATCGCGATTTACCGGTGTGCGCCGATCGCCGTAAGCTTCTTGCTGCACTTGGTCAATAGCTAAAGCCATGCGGCAGCAGGTGCGCACATGCTCAATGAAATGGATTTTTACATTGTCGGCCAGCAGGGTAAACGGGATGCTGTTCAGCTCGTCATTGGTCCAGTTGCGATAGGCAATGGCCTCTTCCCAGCAGGCAATGACCTTGTTTTTCAATTGTTCATCCCGAATTTCATCGATTTCGGGCAAAAGTTCCAGAACCTGTTGTCTGCTCATAGGCATTCTCCTTTTGAAAGTTAAGTGACTTTTCCATTTTACCGGGAACTTGGAATTAGGAATTGAAAATTATCTTAGTTTCAAAAATCGTGTCCCAATGGGGCCCGGTTCCAAGTCCCAAGTTCCCAATTCCCGATTCCTAATCTCCCTGCGGCACGGGGCGCTCTTCCGGCCCGTCGTATTCCACGTCGGTCGGATGGATTTTGCGCATGGGTTTGTAGCGCGTCTTCTCTTCGTAAATATGGGCTACCAAACCCGGCACGCGGGCGATCATGAAAAAGGCGTTGGCCAGAATGGGATCGATGTCCAATTCGCACAGCAGGGCTCCGATGGCGCCGTCCACATTAAGCGGTAAATCCTTGCCTGTGATTTCCTTGAGTTTTTTAACAAAAGCCAGAGCCAGTCGCGTGTAATCACCGGCCAGACCCAATTCTTCGGCCAGAGCAAACAGTTTCTTGGTGCGCGGGTCGTTCGTGTGGTAGCGATGCCCGAAGCCGGAGAGGCGTTTTTTCTCTTCGCGGAATTTTTTAATGATGCTCTCTGCCGCCTGATCATAATCCATGTTTTGCGTATCCATCAACTGTTTGGCTTCCATTAAAATACGCATGCAATCTTCGATGGCACCGCCGTGAAATTTGGAGATGGAAAGAATACCGGCCGCCACGGCCGCATTTAGCGGGGCCCCTGTCGAAGCAACCGTTAAAGCGCTTAAAACCGAAGGCGGCGTCGTACCGTGATCCACCGAAGAAACCAAAATGGCCTCGATTAATTTGCCCACCCTGGGCGAGGGCAATTCGCCTTTGAACAGTAAATAAACCATTTGAGCATACGATACTTTGCCGATTAATTCGTCCAGACGGTACCCGCGTACCACCAATTTGTTGGGTTCCACTTTGGTAATCGCCGATTTCCAATGTAATTCACTCATCTAATGCTCCTTTCTTTGGTAAGTACCGA
Organism: uncultured Caldithrix sp.; assembly: GCA_964532875.1. Taxonomy (GTDB): domain Bacteria; phylum Calditrichota; class Calditrichia; order Calditrichales; family Calditrichaceae; genus Caldithrix. The sequence continues at coordinate 15,672 of CAZHIZ010000050.1, forward strand.
ATCACACCGCACTTACCGTGCCATCTTAAAAAAATTCTCCGACAATCAGACAAAAATAAAACAGGATCTTCCCCGGTCATTCAGTGCCTTTGTTGGTATTTGCTGTCTAAATTTTGTTAAATATCTCCATGGCCTCCCGACCGAATTTTTGCATCATCAAAATCGTGTAGATATCATGAATAATGTAATCTTTGGCTAACAGAACCATCCCTTTGTTGGTGGTCCAGACGGCATTGCTGGATCCGTTCTCCGAAAAATGGCCCAAAATAACCTTCTTATCGTCGATGATCAGCACAATCCTTCTGCCGCCGCGTTCAATACGAATCTGGTGTTCGCGCCCATGACGATATTCCTGACCCAAACCCAATACCTGTTGCCCGAAGTGCACGATGGTAATGGACACGCCGCGCTGCTGCGCTTGCTTTAAACACGAAGCGATGGCATCCACCTCTTCGTCCCAGACCGAAAGAAAAATAGAATGGCGAGAGGCATTGATGAAATCCAGAAGCTTTCGCAAAATACTGTTTCGTCCGGAAAGATTCCAAATGTGTTCATCGCTCTCGTCAGACTTCTGGTACAACTGCTCCAACTTTTCGGAAAGGGTGTCGATTGTCTCTAAAAAATCGCCGCGCATACGCGACAAGATTTCTTCCGGCGGCTGGGGAATGTATTTTTTGGGATCGGAATCGATGGCCTGCACAATTTCCTTGGCGATAAGCTTATTTAAAATGGCGTAAATTTTGGAAGCCGGTACGCCTGAATTTTTAGCCAGCTCGTAACCGGTTACATTCGGTTGTTGCAGCAATGCCAAATAAACTTTGGCTTCGTATTGACTGAATCCCAATGTCTGCATGCGTTCAATTATTCGGCGCATTGGCTTGCCTTCATACGTTTAAAATATTTATATTACCTACCGAAGTAGTTAATAATTTACGGCGCGGAAGTTAAGGTTTCAAGAACTTTTTTCCGGGCAGCGAGCAATGATTTTTCGTCGCCGTTTTAAATTTGTCATTGGCCTGAAAATAACAGAAATTAGTACCTTGACGAGTGACAGATTATCCCGTTTTGCGCTCAGTTAAGGGAGCATTTAAATATCATAATAAAAAATAGCAGGAGTGACATAATGAGCATGGTAAAAAACGCCATCGGCCGAGAAGTTCCGACCGAAATCGACGGCCGGCCCGTAGTGCCTTTTAAGGGCATCGGTAAGCACAAACCGAGTGGCCGCAAGGTGGGGCCGCCCATCCCCACGGGCGCCGATTACGTGGGCAGCAAAGTTTTGAAAAATTTGGATGAAGCCATCGATCGTTTGCAGATTAAAGACGGCATGACCATTTCTTTTCACCATCATTTGCGTAACGGCGATTATCTGGTGAATATGGTCATGGAAAAGTTGGCAGCCCGCGGCTTAAAAAATTTAATATTGGCTCCGTCCGCTTTGTTTCCGGTACACGAACCCTTGGTCGATCATATTAAAAACGGCGTCATCGAACAGATTCAAGGCTCCATGAACGGGCCGGTCGGTAAGTTGTGCACCATGGGCGGGTTGAAAAAGACGGCCATCTTGCGTTCCCACGGCGGCCGGTACCGGGCCATTCAGGACGGCGATTTGCACATCGACGTGGCGTTTATCGCCGCTCCCACGGCCGATCCGCACGGCAATGCCAACGGTGTACACGGGCCTTCGGCTTGCGGCCCCTTGGGTTTTGCCCTGGCCGACTCGCTCTATGCCGACAAGGTGGTGGTGGTTACCGATCATCTGGTGCCTTTCCCAACCTGGCCCTGGTCTATCGAAGGGGGCAATGTGGATTACGTGGTGCCCATTGAAAAATTGGGCGATCCGGAGAAAATCGTTTCCGGGACCACGCGTATTACCACCGATCCCAATCGTTTGAAAATTGCCGCTTATGCCGCGCAGCTGGTCCGGGATTCCGGTTTGATGGACGAACCCGGCTTCTCCTTTCAAGCCGGAGCCGGAGGCATGTCGTTGGCCTTTGTAAAATATGTGGCCGATTACATGCGCGAAAAGAAAGTCGTGGCCGATTTTGTGCGCGGCGGTTCCACCAAATATTTGGTGGATTTGTTGAAGGAAGGTTTAACCCGTTTTATTCTGGACGGCCAATCGTTTGATCTGGCCGGGGTGGAATCCTTGCGTGATAATTGGAATCACATCGAAACCAATCCCTTTGTTTCCTACAATTACCACACCAAGGGCTGTTTTGCTCCGTTGGTTAAGGCTTCGGTTTTGGGCGGAACCGAAATCGATCTAAATTTTAACGTGAACGTGAACACGCATTCCGACGGTTGGCTCTTGCACGGCATCGGCGGATTTCAAGATGCGGCGGATGCTTACATGACCATCATTACCGTGCCCCTGTACCGCAAAACCAACCCCATTATTGTGGATCGGGTACATACGGTTACGGCCCCGGGCGAGGTAATTGATGCGATCGTGACCGATGCCGGTATCGCCGTTAATCCCAGGCGGCAGGATTTGCTGGATCGCTTAAAAGGCAGCGATCTGCCTCTGGTTTCCATCGAAGAGCTGCACGAAAAGGCCATTGCCATTACGGGCAAACCGCAAAAGCCCAAAACCAAAGACCGCGTGGTGGCGGTCATCGAATGGCGCGACGGTACCATTATCGATGCCGTGCGTGAATTGGATGTGGAAGGGTAAGCGTAAAAATACAAACGATTAACGTTCTTAATGCGCGGATGGAGGCCTGTTCTTTCCGCGCATTTTTTATTACGGCAAACGTCTTTTATTTGTCTTTAATCATCTGTAAAAAACCGCTTATTTGTTTACGCAGGGCAAAAAACATTTCTTGCTTTAGCAGATTCCGGCAAAGGGAACGTGCCCGATCGTATTGCTTCAGGTCGGCTAAAAAACGCGCCTTTTTAAAAAGCAGGTTTTGATCCAGCGAATCGAGAGCCAATGCCCTGTTCAAAATTACAAGAGCCGAATCTTTTTTTCCCGTTTTGTAATACCAGTCGGCCAGTGCATCATAGGCGTATGGGGCTTGGGGATTTAAACGCAGCGCCTTTTCAAAAAGACGGCGCGCCTGCGGATAGTTTTTTAGGTGCAGATAAAAATAACCGGCTTCTTTCAGGATGCGCACACTGTCCGGTGCTAATTGCAGGGCTTTACCATAGGCTTGCCGGGCGCGTTCATTTTGATTTTCATGCTGGTAATATTGGGCTAACATGGTTTGTCCCAGGGGCGGATTGAGAGTTTGCACTTTTTTGGCAATTTGCAGGGCTTTGTCCCGATCTCCGCCGGCATATCCGGGTGCCATTAAATAAAAGGAAAATAATTTTTGGTAGGCCGAAAGACGGCTGGAATCCGCTTCAATGGCTTTTTGCCAATTCTTTTTAATTTTGGGTACGGTAAATACCAGAGACAGCATGCCGGAATTTTGCGCTTTTACGGCGTAAATGTCACCCAAAAGTTCGTAGAAGCGCGCTTTTTGGGGGGCGATTTTTAATCCCTTTTCAGCGAAGTCAACCGCTTTGTCCAGTTGGCCTTTAATCATTTCAACTACAGCCAAATAATACAGAGCGTTCGGTTTATCCTGGTGCTTTAGTAAAATTTGTTCGGCCTGCGTGTAATGATGGGTTTTAAGCAGGTGTTCCACCTGGGATCGTACGGATTGGGCCTGAGCGAATACAAGCGTGACGGGTAAAAATAGAAAAAGAAAAAAGCGTGCCATGCGTTTTACCTCGCAATGAGTGTTTTTCAGCAAATTACGAAAATTGCCAATAAAAGATACAAAAAATTTTGATTGCCAAATGTAGGTTTGTTCATTAAATTAACAAAATGAACGTCAGTATTTTAACATGCGGGAACTGGTATGCGTAAATCCGTTTTTCTTTTAATGATCTTTTTGCTTTTTGCCTGCTCCGACAACAGTCGCATTCTCAAACAATTTGAAACCTTTCAGAATCAGGCGCAGGAACGCTTTGCACCGGACCGGAGTACGGCGGTGCTGCATTTTCAATTGGAGCGACATTCGGGAAAGTGGTTTTTAAAAGGGGAAACGACCGAACGGCAAGCCCATGATTTTCTGATTCAAAAATTGGACTCGTTGCTCGGCGAAGGGTTTACGGACAGCAGTGTGGTTTTGCCCGATCCTTCTCTGGGCGACAGTGTTTTTGCACTTGTTGCCGTAAGTACGGCCAACATCCGTCGCCAACCGCGGCATGCCGCCGAGCTGCTGGACCAAAGCATTACGGGGCGGGTTTTGAAATTGTTAAAGCGCCAAGGCAGTTGGTACTTCATTCAAACCGATTACGGCTATTTGGGCTGGATGACCAAAACCTCTTTCGTGCGGACGGATTCCGCCGGTGTGCAGCGGTGGTTAAAAGGGCCGTTGTGGCGTTTCGTGGTGCCGGTCGATCGTATTTTTACGCAAGCCACAACCGAGTCCGTGCCGGTGTGCGATGCGGTTCTTAACAGTGTTGTAAAACGTGTCAAGAAGCAGGGAAGATGGAGCCTGGTCGAATTGCCGGACGGACGCAGGGGGTATGTGTTGTCCAAGCATTTGGCGCCGCTCGCGGTTAACAATCCCCAAAAAGTAAAAGCCGAACAAATTTTAGACGTGGCCTATCAGCTCATGGGCATTCCCTATTTGTGGGGCGGCAACTCGGCCAAAGGCTGCGATTGTTCCGGATTTACGCAAACCGTTTTTAAAGCCAACGGCATTCAATTACCGCGCGATGCCAGGCAACAAGCATTAGTAGGTAAGGAAATCATTCCGGCGGCCGATTTTTCCAACGTGGAACCGGGCGATTTGCTTTTCTTTGGCAAAGGCCGGCGCATCACGCATGTGGCGCTTAGTGTGGGCGGATATCGTTTTATTCATCAGGACAGTGAGGTGCGCCTGACCAGTCTTGACGAACATGATCCCGATTTTAGCGCCTATCGCAAACGCACCTTTAAAAAGGTCATACGCATTTTAAAATAGAAAGGGATGCATCATGTTAACACGCAAGCAATTTTTACAACTGTCCGGTACGTCGATTCTGGGTTTTTCATTGTTTAGCTCGGCATCGGCCAGCACCGGTTCCAAATCGCAACCCAAAATTTCAGGAACGGGGCCCATGAAAATCGAAATAAAAACCAAGAAATTGATTTTAAAGCACACGTGGACCATTTCGCGCAATTCGAGCAATTTTAAAAATAATGTTTTTGTGCGCATCGAACGCGACGGAATTGTGGGCTACGGCGAGGCAGCGCCCAATGTGCGCTACGGTGAAGACTACAAAAAGACAACCGATCGCATCAAAGGGGCGGAAGACATTTTAAAAGACACCAATCTGTTCCATTATGTGAATATTAAAGAAGCGATCGACAAACGTATTACCGACCAAAGTTGCGCCAAGGCAGCCATTGATATCGCCTTGATGGACTGGATCGGCAAGGCTTTTAATCAACCCCTGTACAAACTTTGGGGGCTGAACACGGCAGATGCTCCTTTGACGTCGTTTTCCATCGGTATCGACACCGTGGAAATGATCAAGCAAAAAGTCCGCGAGGCTGAGCCCTATCCCATTTTAAAGGTAAAGGTGGGCAAAGGAACGAAGCGTGACCGGGAAATCATCAATGCCGTACGCAGCGTTACCAAAACCAAGCCCATCCGTGTGGACGCCAACGAAGGATGGAAAAACAAAGAAGAGGCTCTGGAAAATATTAAATGGCTGATCGATCAGGGTGTGGAATTTATCGAGCAGCCTATGCCGGCCAGCATGCTTGAGGAAACGGCCTGGCTGCGTGACCGCGTGAGTGTGCCTATTATTGCCGACGAAGCGGTAAAGACCGCAAACGATATTCCCAAATTGGTGGGTGCCTACGACGGCATCAATATTAAACTGATGAAATCGGGCGGATTGCAAGAAGCCCTGCGCATGATTTACATGGCCAAAGCTTACGGCATGAAAATCATGTTGGGTTGCATGATTGAAAGTTCCGTGGGTATTTCGGCTGCCGCTCAATTAACACCGTTTGTGGACTATGCCGATCTGGACGGTAATTTACTCATCAGCAACGATCCCTTTAGCGGCGTTAAAGTGGATCACGGTAAATTCGTTTTCAGCGACCGACCGGGCATCGGTGTGGAAGGAACATTCTAAAACATCCCTTAAGGTTGGGCTTTGCTAAGGACGGCAGGGCCCTTCCTTTTCTTTATTCATGCCCTTTTTCCCTGCCTGGGAGCCGAACGGCGCAAAAAGTATTTCTCTAAAAAAGTCAACATTCAGTTAAACGATTCCCCAAA
>CAZHIZ010000051.1:0-21800 GCA_964532875.1 uncultured Caldithrix sp.
CAAATGAAGTTTGTTAAAGACAAAAGCTACCTGGCCGGAATTTCCCTTCCCTGCCGTTTTCGGTAGGGAAGGGTGCCCGAGACGCCAAGCGTCGAGGGCGGGATGGGTTTAGAAAAGACAAAAGACAAAAGATTAAAGATTCAAGGTAAACGTGGGTTTACCTATCCTTGAATTTCTTCCCTAATTCAATAGAAAAGGGACTTTAGAGCAGTGCAGGTTTGTAAAGGCTGAGAATTTTACATCGGTCTTAAGATGTAAGTTTAAAAAGCTAATATTTCAAGACACCAATTTCCCGCCTATGTCGGTAGGAAATGGTGCCCGAGACGCCAAGCGTCGAAAGCAGGATGGGTTTTGAAAAAATAGATTCTGCGGGAATCTGCGAGACCAGCGCGAGACTTATTTTAGCCAATGATCCGTAAAAAGAAGGATTGAAAAATGAAAGATAGTCCCGATTATTGATATTTCCCGCCATTTTTGGGCAAGATATTTTTTAGTGCTCATTGTAAATTTTTTAGTTCTGGCTTTGCCGGGTTAGGCTTTCTGCCACCAACTTGCATCGCAAAATAATTTTTATTAAATAAATCTAACCGCAACAAGATCGGGAGATCACCATGATAAACCGCTGGGAAATTGTCATTGCTCTTTTGATTATCATTAATCTTCTAAATTTTATCTGGATAACCAATATCAAATACAAACGTACCATCGGGCGCCGTAAACGCTGGAAGCGCCAGTTAAGTATTGCTTTTTTTATCGTGGCTCCCGTGGCTTTTGTGGTTAATCTTTTAAACGGGCCTTTTGCCTCATGGTGGAACGTATTTTTGGGCGGTTTGGGGCTCTGGTTTTCGCTATCGCAAATCAAATTCGTTCACAAACATTCGGGTGTGCCGCAAATTGTTGAACCGATAAGTACGTTCTATTTTATTTTTTGCGGTATTCTGGCGCTGATCGGTTTGATGGGGATTATGTGAGTTGGCAACACGATTCGGGCATGGAGAAAAAATAAAAAAACCGGCCGAAGCCGGTTTTTGGGAAAACATTTAATCATTTAAGCTAAGCTCGGTTTTACCACTTTACCGGCTTGAATGCAGCTTGTGCACACACGCATGCGTTTGACTCCCTGGGGCGTCTGCACGCGAATCTTTTGTAAATTGGGCATAAAACGACGTTTATTTTTATTGTGCGCATGGCTGACATGATTTCCAACCATGGGCTTCTTGCCGCAAATTTCACATACGTAAGCCATTTTTATCCACTCCTTATCTTTCAAATTCAAAGCTGCTAATATAAAAATCTTTTAATTCATAAGCAAATCGGAATCAAAAGAAAATGAACGTTTTTATTCCCGTTCCATTACCTGCTAAAATTAACGAAAAATAATTCTAATCCTAACCTTTTTTTTGGCCGATTGATTAAAAAGCGAAGAATGCGTATTTTAAAATGTCTCCCAAGATAAAGGATTGCCTGATGAACGTACTAAAAAAAATGTTGATCGGCGCGGCATGGGGAATTTTTGCCGCTTTGCTGGTCTGGGTTCTAACACGCTATGTGGCCAAAGACCTGTTTTACACATACGAAGCCAAAACCTACGACTGGCGCATTAAAAAGAAATTTGAGCCGCGCCCGACCATTGACGACATTATCATCGTGGATATCGATGAACGGGCCAATCAGTTGTTGGGAAAATATTCCCAATGGCCGCGCACCTATCACAGTCGCCTGGTGGATTTTTTACACAAGGCGGGCGCCATGGCCATTGGTCTTGATATTTTGTACGATAAAGACATCTGGCATCCGGATCAGGATGTGCAGTTTGTCAATACCGTGCGAAAGGCCGGCAATGTGTATACGGCCATCTATTTTTCGCAAGCCGATTCGGACAATTGGCGGCCCGTTATGAAATCCGAGCCCAAGGGCTTCGACGCCCGAAAGTTTTATTACACCTTTCCGCCGGAGGTAGAAGCGCTGTTTCCCCATGAAGATCGTTTTGAAAGCGGCTTTTTGCCTTTGCTCAATGCCAGCCGCGGCGTGGGGCATGTGAATTTGAATGCCGATGTGGACGGCGTGGTGCGTCGCATTCATCTGTTTACCGATTTCAACCACCATTTGTACCCCACGCTCGGTTTCAAAATTTTCATGGACGCTATCGGAACGGATTCCTTATATTACGATCTGAAAAACTCCTATCTGAAATTGTATCGTCAGGGTACCATGTTGACTAAAATTCCCGTGGATGCTCACGGGAATATGCTTATTAACTGGGCCGGTCCCTTCAAGTCATTTCGCTACATTAGTTTTTACGACGTTTTGAAAGCCAAAGAACGCCACCTGCCTCCGGAAATATTCAAAAACAGAATCGTCCTGCTCGGTACCTCATTGCCCGGTCTGTTCGATTTGCGTAATGTCCCCTTTCAACGCAATTTTCCCGGGGTGGAAGTTCATGCCAATATTTTGTACACGCTCCTGACGCAAAATTTTATTACCAAAATGAAAAGCGAAACGGCATTTTTGTTACTTGTCCTTATCGGCATCGTCCTGGGGGCTATTTTGATTTTTACCAGACCTCTAATTAGCTACTTAACCATCATTTTAAGCGGCCTGGCTTATGTTGTTGTGGTCACGATCATCTTTTTTCAATACAATTACTGGATCGAAATTATTGCCCCTTTGTTAACCATCGTACTGGGATTTTCCTTTATTTATGTGTATCGCTATGTAACGGAAGAAAAAAACAAGCGGTTTATTCGTTCCGCCTTTTCGCACTTTGTTACCAAATCGGTTGTGGACGAATTGCTGGCCAAGCCCGATAAAATAAAACTGGGCGGTGAAAAAAAGATTTGCACGGTTCTGTTTAGCGATGTGGCCGGTTTTACCACCATCTCCGAAAATTTGGAGCCGGAAGAGCTGGTAGCGCTCTTAAACGAATATTTGACCGAGATGACCAATATTGTCTTTAAATACGACGGCATGCTCGATAAATACGAAGGCGATGCCATCATGGCCGTGTTCGGGGCGCCGATTGCCCACGGCAACCACGCCTATCAAGCCTGTGCAACGGCTGTGGAAATGCAGGAACGCTTGATCGGAATGCGCGAAGATTGGCGCAAAAGAGGCAAGCCGGAATTAAGGGTGCGCATCGGCATCAATACGGGGCCGATGGTAGTGGGGAATATGGGTTCCGAGAGTCGGTTCGATTACACGGTCATGGGCGATGCGGTCAACTTAGGCGCCCGTCTGGAGCCGGCCAATAAAATTTACGGCACCAACATCATGATCGGCGAAGAAACCTATTTAATGGCTAAGGATTCCATTATTGCCCGTCCTCTGGATCTTTTGCGGGTTAAAGGTAAAACCAAGCCCGTGCAGGTGTACGAATTGATGGGACTGACCGAACGCGCTGCAAACGACGAACTGATGCGCATCATTGATCTTTTCCGCAAAGGATTTGAACTGTATTTGCAACGCGATTGGGACGGGGCCATGAATTATTTCCGTCAGGTTTTGACCATTCGGCCCGAGGACGGCCCGGCCAAAACCTATTTGAGCCGTTGTCGATTTTTCAAAGAGAACCCTCCCGAAGCCGATTGGGACGGCGTTTATTCCATGAAAACCAAATAGCGGGAATGGCATGAGCACGATGTGGCATTATTTCGGCCGGTACCTGGTACCGGCTTTATTTTTGATTTTATTTTCCTGCACTCAAAAAGGCCCGGGGACGGCACGCTCCGGCGTTGATGATTCTACCATTGTCTTTAAGCATTTTAAATTGGCCAATGCCCGCACCGCCTTTAAGCAGGCGATTAAGTCTTTTGAAAAACAAAATCCGGGCATACGGGTGCGCGAAGAAATTTTACCGTCCAATAGCAACACCCAGCATCAGTTTTATGTGACCAATCTCGAAGCGCACTCTGCCGATTTTGACGTGTTTTTAATCGATGTGATTTGGACTCCGGAGTTTAGTCTGGCCGGATGGCTGGAAGATTTGACCTCCCTTTTGCCCGACTCGCAACGCAGCCTTTTCTTTAAAGCGCCGCTTGCGGCCGATACCTATCGGGGCAGGCTTTACGCTATCCCTTGGTACGTGGATGCGGGCGTGCTGTATTATCGCAAAGACCTTCTACAGCGCTACGGTTTCTCTCCGCCCGAAACATTTGAACAACTGGTACAACAGGCAAAGGTCGTTTTAAAAGGAGAGCAGCGTCCCGATTTTAACGGCTTTTTATGGCAGGGCAAACAATATGAAGGCTTAATTTGCGTGGTCAACGAGGTCATCGCCGGATTTGGCGGTACCATACTCGATGCGGCGGCCAAGGTTCGCTTGCAGGATGCCCCGGTACGAAAAGCTCTGCAATGGCTTAAGGACTGTATGTACAAAGAGCATATTTCGCCCCGCTGGACGTTGGCCGCCGATGAGGAAAATACCCGCTTGAGTTTCCTAAACGGCAATGCTCTGTTTTTACGAAATTGGCCCTATTGTTGGACTTTTTTTCAGCAAAAAGGATCTCCCGTAAAAGGGAAGGTCGGGGTGAAAGTCATGCCGGCTTTGCCCGGCCTTAGAGGGCAAGGAACACTGGGCGGATGGCAATTGGCGGTAAATCGTTTTTCCCGCAAAAAAAGACTGGCTAAAAAATTCGTTCGTTTTTTGGCTTCTCCTCAAATCCAACTGCAATTTGCTTTAAAAGTAGGGACCAAACCCGCGCGCAGGGATTTGTACCGCAATCCTTTGCTGCGCGCACGTCAACCTTTTATTGCCGATTTGTACGCCGTTTTGACCAATGCCCGTCCGCGCCCGATTACGCCCTTTTATGCGCAGATTTCGCAAATTTTGCAGATTGAATTTTCGGCCGTATTGAGTAATATTCGTCCCATTCCGCAGGCCATGCGTTCCGCCACGTTGCAAATCGAACACGTACTGGCCTTGCAAAAGGAGCAATAAAGAAGGCTCGTTCGGGGAAACTTGCGCCACGGGCTCTGTTAGAGATTCTTGACCGTTTGAATTTAAAAAGTGAAAGATTTTTGCCCCGGAAACAGGAATTGTTGCAGGCGCTATTAAAACTTCCAAAATGGCTGATTTTATTTAGCCTTTTGAAATTCTTGAATGGGTTTGCAATCCATCCCGGGCGGAAAAACCCCAAAAAGTGGTTTTATTCTTTGTCTTCCGTGCCTGTTCGTCTTATATTACGGTCATGGTACGTCAAAGATCGGTTATCGTTTTTTTAGTGCCCGCATTTGTTCTCATCTTTTTGGTTGCCTTTTTCCCTTTGGGGTACGGGGCCTTTTTAAGTTTGATGCGCGAAATGCCCGTTTTCGGCATCCGTCGTTTTGTCGGCCTGAATAATTTCCTTTTTTTAATGCACGATCCGCGTTTTTTGCAAAGTTTAAAAACAACCGTTGTTTTTACCCTGATTTCCGTTCCGCTGGAGCTGGCCCTGGGGCTTTTAATTGCCCTTTTAATGCGGGAAAAGATTCCCGGCGGGTGGTTATTAAAAGTTTCCGTTATGATTCCCTGGGCCATTCCCACTGTTGTATCGGCACGTATGTGGGCCTGGATTTACAACCCGGAATTTGGCATCCTTAATTACATTCTGCAAAAAGCGGGCCTGGTCTCGCATGCCGTCAATTATCTGGCCAATCCCTTTCTGGTTATGCCTGCCGTCATTGCCGCGGATGTGTGGAAGACCACGCCTTTTGCGGCCCTTTTGCTTTTTGCCGGTTTGCAAACCATTCCCCGAAGCCTGTACGAATCGGCTGAAATTGACGGCGCCAATATCTGGGCACGGTTTCGGTACATCACCTTACCGCTCATTTTTCCCGTTTTGCTCATTGTGGGCATATTCCGTACCATGGACGCCTTTCGCGTCTTTGATTTGATTTACGTCCTTACGGGAGGCGGCCCGGCCAATTTAAGTGAAGCATTGAGTGTTTATGCCTACAAATTGTTTTTTCAAACCATGCAATTCGGCTACGGTTCTGCCGTATCGGTGGCCATGTTTGTAGCCATCGCCGGACTCAGCGCCGTGTACATCTATTTGCTGCAAAAAAGGTTTCGCATGTTGTCGTAAAAACAATTAATTCTCCAATTTCAAAACAAATACAATTCTAAGGAGATGTTCAGGTGGAAACAGGCCGACATGCAAACTAAAAAAATCACTTTTTTTGAAAAAGTTGCGTTTCGTCATTTTTTTCTACCCAATTCGGGATTAAGCTTTTACCTAAAACAACCGAGCATAGTGAGGCATAATTTAGTGCCGGAGGCGGGCAGGGATTGGGGAAATAAAAAATAAATAATACAAAATACAAAATATGAAAATAAATGGGAATGGTGCGGTTAAATGGCGGAATAAGGATTGAAAACCCGGTTTTCACCGAACCAAATACATTTAATTTTATCTTTTGGCTCTCAACACTAAACACAGAAATCCAATAACATAACGAAGAATAATAACAAACTTAGGAGGTACCATGTTTCGAAAATTGGTCGTATTACTCTTGTTTCTATCGGCATTGCTATGGTCGTGTCAGGGAAACAAAAAAGACGCTACCGGGCCGGACGGCGGAGCGGCTCTTAAAACGGAAACGCGGCAAGGCAAGTTGCATATTCCGCAGGAAGCCGATATTAACGCCGGCGATTTGCAGGTGATCAGTTTTGCCGAGGGAAAAGACGTGGGGCAAGACGGTTCTTTTAGCGTGAAGGCAAATGAAGCCAGCAGTTATCAGGTATTGATGTTCACCGACAAGGTCTCGGGTAAGCCGGTATTTTTAGGAATTTACGACCCGGATGCCAAAAAAGTTATGGCCAGCGATACCTCCACGGCTTTGGCTTTAACCTTATTCAATCCCTATCTTATTTTAACCGATCAGGTGAGTCGTGAGAGCTACCTGTCGGCTGTAAAGAGAATGGACAAATTTGCCGAATTGCTCAAGGCCTTGCAGAATGCTTACGCCGACAATGCGCAAAATGCGCTGGATTATGCACAAAATCCGGTTATTTTCCAATTGGCCGTGCAAACCATGCAAGCCGCCATGGAAAGTTTGGGCGAAGGCCGTGCGGTAGGCATGATGAAACCGGCCAAAGTAAATTTGGATCCACCGTACATTCAGGACGTGGCCGGTGCTGAAATCAAATTTGTTAACCCGCGCTTTGTGTGGTACGCAGCCGGTGTGTATCCCAATGACGGGAATTTAAAGGAAGTGGTTACGGTTCAGCGCAAAGAACAAATAATGACATTCGACTGGGGCTGGCCGCCCTATTATTACAGCGATCCGGCGGAAACAAAATACAAACTTGGGGACGGCACCTTCCGTATCTTTTTAACCCGCGGTTTGAATTTTGCCAAGTTCGGTCAATGGAACGATCCTGAAGGTCGGGCCACCATTTGTAACAGCGCCCAGTTGGTGGTGTACATTCTGGAACTGGCCATCGGCAATATGAATTTTTTCAGTAATGATTTGCTTCTTTCTTTTCCGGACCATTTTCATGTATCCGGAGAGCAAAGCTTTGCCTTCGGTGAAGCAATCGGCAGTAAAGATATGGGCAAGATTATTACCACAGTCTCTGAAATTGTGGCCAATAATTTGGATGCGCTTTCGTACTGGATCTGGCAACAGCAAGCCAACAATGCCCAAAAAGCCTTTCTGGACAATGCCTTTGCCTTTTTCTCCAATACAACTCAGGTATTAAAAATTTTAGGCTATTTAAATGAACAGATTCCATTTATTAGCGATCTGATTTTTTCGCCCAGAGAAGTGAATTATTACATAACCCAAAATAACGGCGTTTTGTCCCAGACGGCACGTAACGATCCGCCGCAAGCCGACTTCACGATTACGCCTCCGGCAGGCATCGTGGGTGTGCAATTTGAATTTGACGCTTCGGCTACGACGGACGACCACGATCCTCTTTCGCAATTGCAATTCCGCTGGGATTTTAACGGTGACGGTGTTTGGGATGCGGATTGGAGCTCCAGTGCGACGGCTCACTATACCTATTCCGAAGGCGGTTCCTACAAAATTACGCTCGAAGTTAAGGACAGCGAAGGATTGAAAAGCACCGTGGTGCATTCTCTGAATGTGGGCGGCGGACAGGGCACCGCAACGCATGTCAAATTATTCCGCGACAATTTGCCCTGGAACAGCAACGCCATGGTTGACATGTTGGTTTCGCTGGGTTTTTCGGAAGGTCAGGGCCCGAACACGTACGAAATTTTGACGTCCGATCAAATGGGCAGCGTGGATTTGATTCCGGGCCAGGATCTGGTGATTATTTCCAATGATCAGAATCAGACCTTTTACAATAATTATGCAAAGGTTCAGGTACGGTTCAGCAATTTCGTGCTGGGCGGCGGGGCTCTGTTCTGGGAAGCCTGCGATAACGGCTGGGCTTCCGGTTCCATGGAAAGCGCCGGTATTGTTTTGCCGGGTAACATTCAAATGCATTATGCCCTGGATAATTGGAACTACATTCCCAATCCCGATCTACCTCTGGTTCAAGGGTTACCCACGGCCATGGATCATAATTACGCCAGTCACGAAAGCTTTACCAATTTGCCGGACGGTACAACGGTTTACTGCGTAAATTCCGATCAGGAACCCACCTTAATTGAATTCAATTTGGGCGCCGGTTGGGTTATTGTTACCGGACAGCCGTTGGAACATCAATACGAACATATTTATGGCAATCCGGATATGGAAAACCTTTTGCCGAGAATTGTTAGCTATTTTACGGGTAAACCTTTGGCTAAAACCTTGCACAAAAGAACCTTATCCAAATCGACACGCAGCACTTCGTCACACTAATTAAATCGATTTTCAACACGGCAATTCAAAAGGCAGTTCTTTGTAACTGCCTTTTGTTTTTTAAACGACAGCCCGGGATTAATCGGCACCTATAATTAAAAAAAACGAGCATGAACGCCAGCGTTTTTTTAATCGCCATAAATAGCGATTAATATTTAAGGCAAATATCCGATAATTCAAAAGAGCGGACAAAATAAAACGGTTCGACGTGCCATAGAGAGCCGAAAAGGAAAAAGTATTTTTAAATAGCGGAAGAAAGGCGGAATGGAAGAAAAATACAAAATATTAGCCGTTGATGATAATCCCATTAATTTAAAATTATTATCGCGAGCCTTAGTCAATACCGATTACGAAATTTACACGGCCTCTTCGGGAGAAGAAGCCCTGCGCATTGCCAAAGAAGTGCATCCTGATCTTATTTTGCTGGATGTCATTATGCCGGGCATGAGCGGTTATGAAGTGTGTAAAAAACTTCAGGAAGACGAGCAAACCGCCTACGTTCCGGTTATTTTTCTTTCGGCCAAAAATGAAGCCGTGGATAAAGCCAAGGGACTGGCATTGGGAGCCGTGGATTATTTAACCAAGCCCTTTAATCCGTTGGAAATCAATGCACGGGTACGCACCCATCTTAGCGCGCGCCGGAGTACCATTCAATTGTTGCGCAAGAATCAGGAATTAAGTACCCGCATCGAGAAGTTACAGGAACGCTTGAACAAACAGGTCGATGAAAATAAGGCCATCGATTATTTGCAAAAAATTTCCAGCACGACCTTCCATGTTGTGCAAGAGTCGGTAGAATTGTACATGCTTTCCAAATCCAAACGAATGCCCATTACCACCATCCATGTGCCGGTTTTTGAAACGGCGCACCTGGTGGCGGTTCTTTCTTTAAACGGATTTGCCAAGGAATATCCTACGCTGATTGTGGAACAATTGGTGCAAAAGTTCGTCGAGGGTTTTTTCCAGGGACTGGATATGAGCGAATCTGTTGTAAATGAAAAGACATGCACCCGTTTGTTTAATTTGCTAATCGATCGTTTCAGTCCGGATATTTATCAGGTGGCGTTTACATTTTCTTTGAATATTTTCGATATGCAAAACAGAAAAATGTATTTTTACGGATTAAACCAAAATCCGCCTTTTGAAATTTCACCGGGTAAAACACCGGATTGGATCAGAGGCAAGGCTATTTTAATCGATTCCGAATTGCGCAATTTTATTACGGCCATGCAATTACCGTTGCAATCCGATCAGCGGTTTGTTTTCTATCTAAGCGGGCAATCCGAAGAAGACGACACGCTTTATGAACGTATTTTTGTTCCGGCCCTGACACGCAATAATTTCGAATTGCAAAAATCAGCCCTCTGGTTGGATGATCGTTTACCGGCGCACGAACAGGATCAGGCCTTTTTGTTGATCAGCGTTAAATAAAGAATTCAATACCTGCAGCTTTCTTTATTTTCGTTCCGTTTTCTCAAAAACGCTTGCTGCATTAAATATTAAATGCGCCTTCGAAAACCCTCGCCCAAAACTTCATGCACACTGTTGATAATCACAAAAGCCGAGGGATCGATTTTTTCGATCAATTCGGTCAAGACGGTAATTTCTTTTCGGGAAACGACGGTCATGATAATTTCACGGTCTATGTTCTTGTACAGACCGCGGGCCTGAATGGCCGTTGCCCCGCGACTGAGGCGTTCCATAATGGCTTTGGCAATCTCGTCGTTTTTTTCGGAAATGATCATGGCCGAACGGGCGTAATCGAAGCCGTCCAATACTACGTCAATAAGGCGGGAAGAAATAAAAAGCAAAAAGAACGCGTACAGGGTCAGGGCCATGGCCGGGATTTGACCCGATAAATGTTTTATCTGCAAAATGATGCCTGCAAACATAATCACAAAGAAATCGATGAACATGATGGCCATACCCGGTTTGTAGCCGTAGCGTTTTTGCAGAATGGCCGCCACAATATCCGAACCGCCTGTAGAGCCTTTGAATTTGAAGATGATGCCCAGTCCCACTCCTAAAAAGAAAGCGCCCAATAATACCAAAAACAAAAAATCATGATGCAGCAAATGCACCACGGAAGGGCTTTTGTTTAAACCCGTGTAATGCAGCCCCGGGAATTCACCCCGTAAAAAGTCGATTAATAAGGAAGAAATGCTGAACCCGTAGAAAGTACGGGCACCGAAACGCGGCCCTAAAACTTTGATGCCCCAAATGTACAAAGGAATGTTAAGCAGCCAAACCGTGGCACCAACCGGAACGGCACCGTTGGTCATGTAATGAAGGGCCATGGCCAACCCTGAAACCCCGCCCGGCACCACTCGGGCATCCACTAAAAAAACGCCGATGCCCACGGCCATCATGATGCCGCCTACGGTTATGAAAAAATAATCTTTTAACGGTGAATATTTTAACCAGTGTTTCATGAATCGCTCCGCTCGCATAAATTGCTTAAAAGCTGCAAGTATAAGCATTTAAAAGAGCGGAGTCAAAGAAAAAAGGTAAGTACAGAAAAAAAATCCCTATTCATTAAAAACAGGGAAAACTTAGCACAAAAAACATGGAAAAAAACTGTGGTAAAAATGCGGCCTGTTCGGATTAAAAGCCGTCATTCTTCTAAGTTCTGAATGCCTTCGGGAAAACGCAATTCCATTGTCATACGATAGGGCGAAATATTCAGGCGGTAATGTTCATTGGCCTGGGCAATAATTTCACCGTCCCGTAAATTGAGTTTTTTTAATTCTTCCTGTATGTTTTTAATCATTATTTCGATTTCGTGGTTTTTCATTTGACCCTCCTTTCATCCTCCTCAAATTCCACTAATTTTGATGACCAATCATTTATAAAGATACACGTCCGAATGGGGTGAAAAGTTCCGGAGTAAAGCAAGGAAAATCCGTGTTGGAGTTCCGGTACTTGTGCGGGTATGTTAGCGCAATGGGCAATTTTTTTTATATTTGGGCAATTAATTAGTATATTTGCGGCTTGATTTATCGGGAAATACAAAAGGATGTAGAACGATGAAAACGCAATTTGAATGTATCCCTTGCATTTTGAGACAAACCATAGAAACCGTCCGTTTGGCCACACCCGATCGGCGCCTGCAAAAAGAAGCAATCGATCGCATTTTGCTTTATTTAACGCACATCGATTACGACGTTCCGCCGCCTGCTCTGGGTCGTGAAGTGTACGGTATCATTCATGAGGTTACCGGCAACTACGATCCCTATCGCGAACTCAAACAAAAGTTCAATGCCCTGGGATTGGCCCATTACGATGAATTGTTACGCATCGTTTTTAAGAGTCCGGATCCGGTTATGATGGCAGCCAAGTTGGCCGTGATCGGTAATATCATCGATTTCGGTGCTCAGGCCAGAGAGCAAATAAATCTTAAGGAATCCATCCAAAATATCGCCAAAACGGATTTTGAGATCAATGATTTTGAGAAATTTATTGCGGATTTAAAGCGTGCCCGTCGGGTGCTTTACATTGCCGATAATGCCGGTGAAATTGTTTTCGATCGTTTGTTTATTGAAATCTTACAGCGCTATTATCCGGAAGTGGGTTTGCAATTTACGGTAGCTGTGCGCGGCGCTCCCATTATTAATGACGCGACGGTAGAAGATGCCCGTATTGTCGGTCTGGACAAAATAGCAACCGTCCTTGAAAACGGGGACAATGCGCCGGCCACTTTATTGGATCGGGTATCGCCCCAGATGAGAAAAGCCTTTAAAGAAGCCGATTTGATTATTGCCAAGGGCATGGGAAACTACGAAACATTGGATGAGCGTCGGGAACTGATCTATTACCTGTTAAAAGTGAAATGCGTTCTGGTAAGTCAGGCCATCGGGGCGCCCGTCGGTGCGCTGGTCTTTAAGCGCAACGACCGATACGTGACAAATAACAGGTAAACCAAGGATCGAAAATGGAGCGGTGGCTGTTTATCCGGGCTGCTAAGCACCTTAGCAAAACCGGAAAGCTATCTGGCCGTCCGTTGACTGCCGGACTTTAATCCGGGCAGCCCTCACGAATCCATTCCAGAATTCCGTTTAATTGATTTTGGTTCAAAGGCTCGCGCGGAATGGGCGGCATTAAATCCGTACGCGGTTGGGGGTAGCCTTCGGACAAAATCAGGTAGAGGGGGGCTAATTCCGGATGTTTACGGTGGATGTTCAAATCGACGAGTTTCTCGTGGGTGGAGCTGAGCGTAAATTCCAAAAGAAGAGCCTTGGTCGTTAAAATGGCATACGTTAAGCGATTGTCGGAAGTCGGTTGATCAGCCGGTGAATGGCAACCGGATTCCAGACCGCAACGAACCTGAAAAAGCGGTTCCACATGTTTGTAAAAGCTAATGTCCTTATCGGGGAAGACGAACTTATCCTTGTCGTTTTGGGTGGAATTCTTGTTACAGCGTGCCAATAAAACAAAAAAGAGGAAAAGCACGCCGAAAGCGATAAAAAAATTAAAAAAATGGTGCAATCGTGACGATACATAAGATATCATGATATTCTCGAAAATTCGTGATACGTATTTGTAATAAAACAGTTAATTTGATAATTTGGGCCTAAGCACTTTCATTAATGGTTCGTTTCCTGAAAAGAACGGTTTCCGCTAAGCCGATTTCTAATAGCGCAACAAGCAACGGAGCCGGCGATTTTATCCAAAACCGTTCGGCCACGATAAAAAACGCCAACGGTTTTTCCGTTAACGGTAAAAAGCGGCCTTTGTGCTTACGCATTACGAACTTACTACTTTACACTGTTTGAAGCAAGATGGAAGAAAAAGAAACGAAAAAGATTCTGATTATTGAAGACCATAAGGATATGCTGCTGATTCTCGGCCGCTTCCTGGAAGAAGAAGGGTTCACGGTGAGCGGGGCGGAAACGGCTGAAATGGGATTGGCTGTATTTAGGCAGGAAAAACCGGATTTAATCTTGCTGGATTTAATGTTGCCCGGTATGTCCGGATTGGAAGCGTTGCAGATTTTCCGTTCCGAAACCGACAGCAGCACGTACATTCCCATTTTGATTATTACGGCCAAAAGCGAAGTAGAAGATATCGTCAACGGTTTGGGCCTGGGGGCCGATGATTATCTAATTAAACCGTTCAATTTGGAAGAATTGAAAGCACGCATTAATACGGCTTTGCGCATTAAAGGCTTAAATGATGCCTTGTTTCAGAAAAAAGCCGAATTGGAAAAAGCCAATCAACAAATTAGTATGCTGAACCAACGTCTATTGGAAAAAAACCAGGAATTGCGCCGTAATGTTTACAATTTGCATTCTCTTTTCGAAATTTCCATTGAATTAAATTCGATTTTGGAATTGGATCGATTGATTAATTCCATCCTGTTAACTTTAGTAGGCCAATTTTCCAGCAAGAATGCCTTATTCATGATGGTCTTAAAACATCATGCCGACTATTTGGAAGTGATGAATTCCAAAGGATTGCATCGTAAAGAATACGAAAATTTGATCATTCCCAAAAGCGATCCCCTGCTTGAAGCCTTGCGTAAAAATCCGGTGCCCACCAGCCTGGAATCGCTGGATTTACAATTGAAGGAAAAGTCTCCGGCCTTAAAAGAGTTGAAGCGTTTGGGGCTGGAAATTATTACTCCGATTTTGGTACAAAAGGCCGTGCAAGCTTTGGTAGCGCTCGGCCCGCGGGTTTCCGGGCGGCCGCTGGATCGCGTGGAATGGGAGCATTTTCGGATTTTAAGCAATATTATTTCCATTGCCGTTTCCAATGCGGCGCTTTACAACGAAGTTAAACAGCTCTCTTACACGGACGGCATGACCGGCTTACACAATTTCCGTTATTTTTCTTTGCGTTTAAAAGAAGAAGTGAGCCGCCATAAGCGATTGAAAAGTCCCATCTCCTTACTGATTTTGGATGTGGACAATTTCAAGAATTACAATGACACATTAGGGCATCCGGCCGGTGACGAAGTGCTGCGCAAAATTGCCTCCGTTTTGAAACAAACCGCCCGTGAAAACGATATCGTAGCGCGCTACGGGGGCGAAGAGTTCGCCGTTATTCTCCCCGGTACCGGACAAAAAGGGGCGGCTATTGTGGCCGAACGTATTCGTGAAAACATCGAAAAAACACCTTTCGAACATGAAGAAATTCAACCCCAGGGGAAAGTAACCGTAAGCGTCGGTGCCGCCTCCATGCCACCGGACGCCACTACGGCAGAAGAGTTGACGAAAAAAGCAGACGCCGCTCTCTATTTTGCGAAACGGCACGGACGCAACCAGATCAAATTGTACACACCGGATATTCCCATGGACGATTTACCCGTATTGAATTAAATGAAGCGCAAAGCTTTGCTTGGGAAAAAGACCCGGCCATGGGAACCTTCCCTTGAATTGCACCTGCCATTCCCTTATTTTTACAAAAAATTAACGAGTTAACGGAATGCCTCAACTTCTCAAAACAACAGCTTTGGTTCTGGAATCGATCCGCTGGCACGAATCGAGTAAAATTGTTACCCTGTACACCCGGGAAGAAGGTGTCCTTAAGGTAATTGCCCGCGGAGCCTTGCGTAATAAAAGTCCGTTCGGCGGTCGTCTGGAAACTCTGTATTTCATTCAGGCCGTGATCGCCCAGAAGGAAAGCCGCGAATTGCAAATTTTAACTCAGGTGGAACTTCTGGACCCGTTTGAAGCTTTAAGGGCCGATTTACATCGTTTGCCCTATGCTCTGGCCGTAGCGGAGCTGCTGAAAAAGGTTTTTGAAAAGGGGCATCCCGATACGGTTTTCTTTGATTTTGTCTTAGTCGTTCTGCGGGCTTTAGCCCGCGGGCGCCAACCCCGAAGTGTGTTTATTTATTTCCTGCTGAAATTTGTTTCCTTTTTGGGCTTTAAACCGGATTTGAGCCGTTGCCGCTCTTGTGGTCGCAGCGATTTTCCCCAAGGTGCTTTTTTCGTGTTCAAAGAAGGCGCGTTGCTTTGTCCTTCCTGCAGCGCGGATACGGCTCTTTCCGTTCCTTTGTCAGAACAGGCCATTTATTTTCTGCAAATTCTGCAAAAATTTAATCACCGCAAAGTGGACACATTTTTCTGGCCCGAAACGTTGCCTGCAGAGGTTGTCCCTGTTTTGCTACGCTATTTAAGCTTCCATTTGGGGCGGGAGATTGTCTTGCAATCTTTAAAATTAATTCCCGATTAGACGCTGCCGGGACGCAAGGGAGGTGACTGGCGGGAAGGCGAGTAAAAAGGTTTTTGGATTAAGTGGACGTTTTTTCGCTGGTCAATTCTTTTATGAGATGCAAAAGATGCATGGGATTAAAGGGCTTTTCCACAAAGGCGATCGGTTGAAAATCGGCAAGCGTTTGACGATAATGCGCCACATTCATGCCGCTGATGATGATAATCGGAAGGTCCGGATGGATTTCGCGTACGGTTTGCATGAGTTCAAAACCGTTCAAACCCGGCATTTGCATATCCAGCAGCAAACAGTCGAATCGCTTTTGGCGCAGCGTCTCCTGCACTAAAAAGGGATTTTGAATGGTTGTCACTTGATGCTTCTGAAAGCTTAAAAAATTGTCCAGAGAAAGTAAAAAATAGGGGTCGTCGTCAATTGCTAAAATTTTAGCCATTCCGTTTTCTCCCGATTTTTAAAAAAGAGAACGATACGCAGGGTTCGTAAAACGATTCGTTCCGAAAAAAAGGCCAAAGGCGTTTTGGGGGAAATAGACACACCGCCCTGGTTTAGATTAAATATAAGAGAAAAATAGGGACAAGTCATAATCTATTTTTGGGAAAGCGGTCGAAGAATGCGGCCGATGGCCACTAATATTTGCGCTTGTGGGTAGATTTGAATAATTTTAATGAAACAAAATATTTCAATTTGTTTCATTAAATCGAAACGAACTTATGAAAATTCGCAATAAACAGCTCAACGAAGTCATTCTCGATTCGCTGGGCGAGGGTTTGTTCACGGTAGATCGTGAATTTCGCGTGCGCACGTTTAATCGCGCTGCGGAAAAAATTTTAGGGCTCAAACGCAATGAAGTATTAGGCGATTTTTGCAAAAATGTGTTTCGTGCCAGCCGCTGTCTGGAAGAATGCCCCATCCGCAAAGTTCTGGAAAGCGGACAGAATATGTTCGATTTGGAAGGGGAATTGATTCATCGCAACGGCCGCAAAATACCGGTAAAACTGAATGCCGCCGTATTAAAGGATGAAACGGGCGAGCCCATCGGAGGTGTGGTTTCGTTTCGGGACATGTCGCATCTGGAAGAAATTCATCGTAATCTGATAACCCGTTCCAATTTTTACGGCATCATCGGGCAACACAAATCGATGCAGGAAATTTACAACCTGATCGAAGAAGTTTCCGATTCGGATTCCAGTGTACTCATTCAAGGAGAATCCGGCACGGGAAAAGAGATGATTGCCAATGCCATTCAAAAAACCAGTCGCCGAAAAGACAAACCGTTTATTAAGCTCAATTGTTCGGTTTTCCCGCCCGATCTGTTGGCCAGCGAATTGTTCGGTCATGTCAAGGGGGCTTTTACCGATGCCTTTAAGGATCGCGTGGGACGTTTCGAATTGGCCGACGGCGGCACGATTTTTTTGGACGAAATCGCCGAAATGCCTTTGCAAATGCAGGTACAGTTATTGCGCGTTTTGCAGGAAGGCACTTTCGAGCGTGTGGGCGAATCCATAACCCGCAAGGTGGATGTGCGGATCATTGCCGCTACCAATAAGGACTTGCGTAAAGAAATGGTAGCCGGGCGCTTCCGGGAAGATTTGTTTTACCGCTTAAATGTTATTCCCATTCACGTACCGCCATTGCGCCATCGGAAATCGGATATCCCTCATTTGGTACAGTATTTCATTCAAAAATACAACCTGCTTACCGGGAAAAATATTAAAGATGTCGATGACGAAGCCATGGATAAATTAATTGCCTACGATTGGCCCGGTAATGTGCGCGAACTGGAAAATACGATTGAATATGCCTTCGCCCGTACCAAAGGAGAGATTATTCATCTTTCGAAATTGCCGCCTAATGTCCGTACACAGATTCAATGCGAATGCGAAGAGACCGAGGAGCAAAAACAAAATAGATTTCAGAGTACAACATCGGTTAATGAAATAACCCGTATTCGCGAGACGCTGGAAAAAGTGCACTGGAACCGCTCGAAAGCGGCCCGTTTGTTAGGCATGGGGCGTACTACGTTGTGGCGTAAAATGCGCCAGTATGGTTTGTTACAAGAAAAAAATGAGGCCTAAAAAAAATTCAATGCGCAAAAACATATTTTAACGCGTTCAAATACGGGGAATGTTTCGCTAAATGTTTCACGAAAAACTATTTGTTCCATTTTTGAATTATTTTGTTTCAATGGAGCAAAATGTAGATTAGATTTTATTTTATTTATTTATTGGTACTTAAACTTGTTTTTTAAATTGGCACGGCTTTTGAAACATCAGGGGCCGGAGGTTGACTTATGTCTGAAATGTTAGCCAATAGCTATTTTATTAGTCGAAACTTTGCCAAAGCGCTGCCCTTGTTCGAGCAGGAATTGCGATCGGGCCATGCTTCGGACAAGATAAAAAAGAAAGCGATTATTTGTTATCTGGCCCTTGGCCGGGTGGAAGAGGCTTTCCGATTATTCTACGAATTGGTCAGCCGGGATCCTTACATTATTATCAACACCGATCCCTATTGGGATGATTGCCCTTGCCCTGAAATGGTGCAGGATTTTGAAGGGAAAAAGCAAACGGCTCTGGAATCCACGCGCACCTTTTTGGCCATGGGCATGTTGTACCTTTTTTGCGATGTCTCCAAATCGGTGCATTATTTTGAACAGGCAGTCCAGTTAAATGCCCGTGATTTAAAATTGAATTCTCTCCTGCAGCGTTTACAAAGCATCAGGCAATCCGTTTAGGTTTTGTCCTGTCTTTAATTCCCCCCAAAGAGATTTTGTCTTTAAGCAAAAAAATCGATAAACTTGCAATGAATAAGCATGCGTAGACTTATTTATGCTGCTCCGCGGCAAAAAAGTGTCAACATAATACAAAATTTTGCGTAAATTGCAACTGTCCGTTTAAGCGATGGTGGAGTTAGAAATGAAATTTAGGTTTGACGAAAAAAGTTTGAAAGAAATCGAAAAAGTTCTGCAAACCAGGTTTGCCAAACGTGGAAATCAATACCGGGCGGTTTTACTAAACAGCGAAGAACATCGAAAACTGAGCATCGAGATTTATCCCGAAATTTCAATCGGGGAGAAGAAGGGAAATCTGGTTTCCATCTATACTTCTACAACCCACGCCCAGCTTCATTTTTGTGATGGGTATGTGGCCAGTGATCTCTTGGGGGAAGTAACTTTTTTCGCCGAATACAAGGGGCGTCTTTCGGGTATTGTGGTGGAAAAACAGGCGGCCTGTTCCATTTTCACCAATGTCGATCGCCATCTGCTTTCCGGGGATTTTGAGAAATTGGCGCCGGAAGTCATGCTTTCCGGTATTGCATTGTCTTTGACCGAGCCGCTTTTGGATCAGGGAGAAAGCGAATCGTAAAGCGCAGAGCAATTCATTTTTCACTTCATTGGTTAGTACGATAACCGTTAAAATAAAAATAAATCAAATTGATTTTAAGCGCGAGCAAAGTGTAAATTACTTTTGCTTTCAAACAAATATTTCACCGGCCGTGTTTTTGTTAAATAAAAGCGGATATGCGGGCAGCCGTTTAGTAATTTAAAGGTGACGTAATCGAATCCTTTTAAACGAGTTAAGATTTTGGTACACCAAAAACGGATTGGTTTTTTTGTACTATGGATGATTTGTTCCAACAATACAAATCGTATCTGATCTTCGAGCAAAATCTTTCTCCGAATTCCATTGATGCTTACACCCGGGATGTGCAGCGATTCTTGAACTATTTAAAAACCACCGGTGTAAAATCGGCCTTGCAGGTTAAGGCGCAACATATCCAAAGGCTGATTCAGTTGTTGAGCGAAATGGGTTTATCGGCCCAAAGCGTGGCACGGAATCTTTCTTCCATTCGCGGTTTTTATCATTTTCTCATGGCCGAAAATTTATTGGATCATGATCCTACAGAAACCATCGATCGCCCCAAATTGTCACGGCGGCTGCCGGCGGTACTCACCTACGACGAAGTGACCCGCATTCTTTCTTTGCCCGATACCCGTAAACCTTTGGGCTTGCGCGACAAAGCCATGTTGGAAACGCTCTACGCCTGCGGTTTGCGCATTTCGGAACTACTGACCCTGCGCACGCGCGATGTGCATGAAAAACAAAATTTTGTACGCATTTTCGGCAAAGGTCGTAAAGAACGTTTGGTGCCCATTTCGGACACAGCGCTTAAATGGATTAACCGATATTTGGAAAGAGCACGTCCCTTTTTGGATCGTTTCCGCAATGCGCAGGATGCTTTGTTTTTAAGTGTGCGCGGCCGCCCCATGAGCCGTATGGGCTTCTGGAAAATTATTCGCAAATACGCAGATGAAGCCGGCATCCGCAAGGAAATTCATCCCCACACTTTCAGGCATTCTTTTGCCACGCATTTACTGGAAAACGGGGCCGATTTGCGTTCCGTGCAGGAGATGCTGGGGCATGCCGATATCAGCACCACCCAAATTTACACGCATGTAGATCGCACATTTTTATTGCAAGAATACCAGACTTTTCATCCGCGCAGCGAGGCAAATTTAATAAAAACATCGTGGCGCAGGAAGCATAAAAATAAATCGGGAGATACGTAATGCTGTTTGATACCGATGTTGTCATAATCGGAGCCGGACCCGGCGGAATTAGCACATCCCTTTTCCTCAGCAAATACAAGGTTCCGCATATTCTCATCGACAAGGCTAAATTTCCCAGAGATAAAATTTGCGGCGACGGACTTAGCGGCAAAGTGGTTGGGGTTTTGCAGGATTTAAATGCCGCATGGATCGATGAAATGCAGCAGGACAAAAGCCGCTTTTTGGATAGCTGGGGGGTACGCTTTGTGGCCCCAAACGGAAAGGCGGTGGATTTGCCTTTTCGAATCGATGCTCAGAAGCCGAAACGTGCACCCGGGTTTGTGGCCAAACGCTACGAATTCGATCAATTCCTGTTCTCGAAATTGCACAAAGGATTTACTTCGGTTTTTACGCAAATGACCCTGCTCGATGTGCGCGAAGAAGCCGATGGGATGATTTTAAAACTGAAGGCCTTCGACGAAATTGTTGAAGCCAAAACAAAGGTGGTCATCGCCGCAGACGGGGATCACTCCGTTATTGCCAAAAAATTGGCCGGAAAACGCTTGCAACCGGAAGCCTATTACGCCGGTTTGCGCGCCTATTACGAAAATGTAGCCCAATTGCATCCGCAAAATTTTATTGAACTTCATTTTTTGGACGAATGTTTGCCCGGTTATTTCTGGATCTTTCCCCTGCCCGGTCAGCAGGCCAATGTGGGACTGGGCATTTTAAGCAAGGACATCAAGAAACGCGGTTTGCACATTAAAAGTATTTTTGACCGCATTATTAAGTCAAATCCCGCTATTCGCGAACGTTTTAGAAACGCCAAATTGATTGAACCGGTAAAAGGCTGGGGCTTGCCGTTGGCCACGGAAAAGCGTCCGCTTTCGGGCAACCGTTTTGTATTGGTCGGAGATGCCGGTTCCCTGATCGATCCTTTTACGGGAGAGGGAATCGGTAATGCCATGATGAGCGGACAGATCGCCGCACAGATAATCAAAAAGGCATTGGACGCACAGGATTTCTCGGCATCATTTCTGCAGCAGTACGATAGGGCGGTGTATGATGCACTTTGGAGCGAGTTGAGCATCAGTCAAACATTGCATCGTCTGGTACGGCACCGTTGGCTGTTTAATTTTGTCGTGAACCGTATTCATTCCAATAAAAAATTGCAAGAGACATTTTCCAGCATGTTCAATAATTTGGATAATCGGGCCATGTTGCGCTCCCCCATGTTTTATCTGCGTATGCTAGTGAACAAGTAAGAGGGACTAAAGTACAGGAC